>JAJDAX010000264.1 GCA_029261615.1 Nitrospinaceae bacterium | reverse complement strand
GACATGAAGAACGGCATGGCCATCCCGATACAGGCGAAGACGATATGAAAGCCAAGAGAGATGGCCATCTGCGAGCGGGCTGCGAGAAGATCGATCATAAGTAGTCTTAGGAAAACCGCAGGGTAACCGAGGTTCCCAGGTCTATGTTGAGCCGTTGTTGGGCGTTGTCGTCGCGAACAAATATTTCGATGGCGTTCCAACTGTTTAGCAAAAATCCGGCCTTGCCTACAGGACAATCCGCGTAGGAACGAAAAAATTGCTTCAAGGTTCTCCTGCCGATGCGTAATACAGGTGGATTACTGGTGAGGCAGCGCTTGAGGTCACGGTCAGTGATATTGGTAGTGAGGTTACCGAATCGATCCGAGTAGATTACCTGGCCGTGCAGGCCTGTGTTCTTAAGCTCTGGGCGTGGAAGGTCAAGCAGGACGGGGTTATCTATTTTCTTTCCCATTCTGGATGGTTTAATTCCAGAGGCAAGGTGAGCTGCCACTGGTGCAAACACATCGCGTCCATGGAACGTATTTGAAGGGGCCTTTAAAAAATAATTTGGTTCGGTCAATTCGAAGGCAGTGGCTTTGCCGGAAAACGCGGGAGTCAGGAGACCGTTATCTGGTCCCACAAAAATCGCATCCGGTGTTTCCACAACGATGGGACGACGCTCTGAACCCACTCCGGGATCGACCACCGCGAGGTGAATTGTTTTTTTCGGGAAGTAGGGAATGGCTGACGAGAGTACCAGGGCACCTTGCTGAATATTCTGCGGTTCAATCTGATGGGTCAGGTCGATCAGGGTGGCTTTGGGCTGGATGTGGAGGATCACACCTTTCATAATTCCCACAAAAGGGTCGCGCAGGCCAAAGTCGGTGGTGAGTGTGATCAGGCGAGACATCCGGTTGCTTCCTGCCCGATAACCGAGTGGAGCGTCACCGGAACGATCCGGTTCATCAGGTCGTCCGGGCCTTTCAGGGTGGTGGGAATGTAGTGTCCGGTATGGCCTCTTAAATCACCGGTTTCCGGGTGCCGGCTGCTTTCCACCAATACGGAAACCTCTTCCCCGATCATTCGCTCGCGAAATGCCATTGCCCGGTCTTGCGCTATTTCAGTTAACAAGCGGTTGCGGCGTTTTTTTTCTGTTTTGGGCACATCATTTTTAAATGGATACGATTCGGTCCCTTTACGGGGTGAATAGGAAAATACATGCAGGTATGTGAATGGTAACTCTTTTACCAGTTGCAGGGTTTCTTCGAAATGTTGTTCTGTCTCTCCGGGAAAGCCTACGATGATGTCGGCCCCCAGCCCAAGATTGGGGACTTTCATCGCGGCTTGTTCAACAACACGTCGATAATCAGCTGATCTGTAGTTGCGGCGCATGCGTTCCAGTATGAAATCGCTGCCGCTTTGCAGGGGGATGTGGAAATGGGGGCACAGTCGGTTATTGCCAGCCATCAGGTCGATCAGTGCATCTTCGATTTCCATCGGGTTGATCGAGCTCAATCGCACGCGGAAGTCACCGGGCAACTCGAGAATTTCTTCGACCAGCGAAGAGAATGATTCCTGCCGTTCCATGTCTTCGCCCCAGGTGCCGAGGTTGATGCCAGTCAGTGTGATTTCCCGAAATCCGGCTCCAATAGAATGACGCACGTTCTCCAGAATATTGGTCCGGCTGTCGCTGATGGAGCGTCCCCGAGCCCTGGCAACTGTGCAGAAGGAACACTTCTCATTACATCCGGTCTGAACTTTAATGAAGGCTTTGGTGCGGCCCTGAAATTCAGTCACTGGGATGGGTTTGAAATCCCAGTGACCGGTGATGTCTGACATGTGAATTAGTGGCAGGCCAAACTCATCTTCCTGTCGCATTGTTTCCAGCCGGTTTTTGATTGCCTGGCCTATCTCAAGCTTGTTGGCGTTGCCTAGCAGGATGTCCAGACCGGGAAGCGCCGCTACTTCTTCCGGCTGATTCTGCGAGTAACAACCGGTGAACACCACCATGGCATTTTCGTTAATGGCCAGGGATTTTTTGATCGCCTGTCGCGAGGTCGCGTCACTCTTTGCGGTAACCGTGCAGGAGTTGATAACGTAGATGTCCGCTTTTTCATCCGGATTAATCACGGTGAACCCTTCCTTTTCCAGGACGGTTTGCATTTCCGCCGTGTCGTTCTGATTGGTGCGGCAACCCATTGTGGCAAAAGCGACTTTCATTGATCGTATTCCATGGTTAAGTTTCCGAGTGGCTCAAAATTTAATTTTTGTACAATTTTTGCTATCGGATATTGGATGAACCCGCTTCGGGAATATTTATTTTTTAAAATGTCCATTGAAAATGCTGACCTTCATCATAGGCCAGGACCCTCGCGGGAATCAACCGCTTTTAGGCTTGTTTGGACCTAAGAGGGCCAGTTGACCCACATGGAGTAGTTTGTTAGCATAAACGACTATTTTCAGTTCCCATCCAGGCTCACGACCCGTCATGAAAAAGGATCATCAGGAAGTCCACAATTTTCTCGACAAGTGGCTCCACAAAACAGTGAAGCAGTATGTAGAGAAAATGGATTGTCAGCAGAACGGTCATCTACATGAATTGATCCTCACCGGTGTTGAAAAACCCCTGCTGAAGATTGTTCTGGAAGCCACCAATGGAAATCAGACTCAGGCCGCAACCATTTTAGGAATCAACCGCAACACCCTCCGAAAAAAAATTCAGGAATACCGGATTACATGCCAGACCAAAACCTAGCTGTTGTCATCCTTGCTGCTGGTAAGGGAACCCGAATGAAATCAGATTTGGCCAAGGTGTTGCATCCCTTGGCGGGCCAGCCTCTCCTGAGGCATGTGCTGGATCAGGTTTCCGGCCTTGAGCCCGAACGGGTTATCCTTGTGGTGGGATATCAGGCCGATTTGGTCAAGCGCGACTTTAATGACCCGGCGATTGAATATGTGATGCAAGAGCAACAATTAGGGACGGGACATGCGGTATTGCAAAGTGAGAAGGCGCTGGCAGAGTTTGACGGTGATGTGCTCATTTTGTGCGGTGACATGCCCCTCATAAAGTCAGAGACGCTGAAATCCCTGTTGCAGGGGCATCGGGAAACGGGGGCAACTTGTACGTTTCTTAGCCTAAAGGCCGGTGGGAAAAAAGACTTTGGTCGCGTGATCCGTGATGAGGATGGAGAGGTGACTAAAATTGTGGAGCACCGGGATGCAACTGCTGAGGAGAAAACAGTTGACGAATATAATTCGGGGGTTTATTGTTTTCAAAAGGGTTTACTTTTCAAGGCTTTAACTGTCATCAGGCCTGAAAACGCCCAAGGGGAATATTACCTGACCGACACGGTCCAGAATCTCATAAAATCAGGGCATCGGGTGCAGGCTGTTCCCAAAAAGGATGCAAACGAGATTTTGGGAATCAACTCTCTTGACGATTTAAAACGCGCCGAGCAACTTTTGTCTGAACGTTCCTGAAGGACAACTCACCCACAGGTAACCGGGGAATCTAAATGAAAGCCGTTATATTGGCCGCAGGAAAAGGCCCGAAGCTGAGTCCATTTTCCGATACGCGGCCGAAACCCATGTTGAATGTTGCCGGACGCTGTCTGTTTGATCACAATCTGGACATGTTGCGCGCTTCTGGCATTAATGATGTCCTGGTGGTGGTCGGTCATAAAAAAGAAAAACTGATCCAGCAGATCGGTGAGCACCGTTTCGAAGGATTGAACGTTCAGTTCGTCGAGCAAAAACGCCAGTCCAGCATTGGCGATGCGATCATGCAGGTGCGGGATAAAATTTTGCCAGGAGAAAATTTTCTCCTGGTCTATGGCGATATTGTTACCTCCGAAAATATTTTCAGTAAAATCCAGCAGTCATTTCATTCGTTTAAATCCCCTGTAGCTTCGATTTGCCTGCCTCCTTCAAATGAAATGTTTGGCAACGTGTTTCTCAATGCCAACATGCGGATCACCCGGATTGTCGAAAAGCCTAAAGGCAATGAGTTCGGAAATTATGTTCTGGCTGGTGTTTACGTGCTGCCGGAAGCTTTCTTCGAAGTGTTAAGCAAGCACAAACGGTCCATGGAAAAGGCCATGAAGGAGATGATTAATCATGGTCTCCGGGCTTCCATGTGGGAAGAGGAATGGCTCGACATTGTCAATCCGTGGGACATTCTAACTGCCAACAGCATCCTGATGGATTCCTGGGAGCAGGCGACGATTGCGAAGACCGCCGTTTTAGAATCGAATGTGACCTTGTCCGGTCTGGTCAGGATTGATGAAGGCGCAGTCATTAAAGCCGGAGCCGTGCTGGAGGGACCGTGTTCCATCGGCAAGGATTGTTTCATCGGTAACAACACGTTGGTGCGAGGCTACACGGCAGTGGGCAATGGTTGTTCCGTTGGCTACGGTGTGGAGCTGAAAAACTGCGTGGTGCAGGATCACTCAAGTATTGGACGGTTGTCTTTTATTGGAGACAGCGTCATTGGTGAAAAAGTGGACATCGGAGCGGGTTGCGTGACCGTCAATCGAAATATTGACTGGAAACCGGTGACTGTCCGACACAATAAAAAAGGATTTGATACGGGCAAGCCAAAACTGGGTGCCTTCATTGGAGACGAAGCGGTGATCGGCGCGGGCAATATGATCGCGCCGGGTACTGTGGTGCCGCCTGGAAAAATCTTCCCGGCGCGGTGTACCGTCACGAGTCGTTAAACAGGAATAATATTTTATGTGTGGAATCAGTGGTGCGGTAGGCCATAAAGATATTTCGCAGGATCTGTTCGAGGGGATTCGCAATCTCGAATACAGGGGCTATGACTCCTGTGGTGTGGCGTTGATGGGTTCGGGCAAGCTGATCGTTAAGAAAAACGTCGGTGGCGTGGAGGAGTTTTATCAGAAAGACAACGTACTCCGTCACAAAAGTCATCTTGGCATTGCGCACACCCGATGGGCCACGCATGGTAAGGTCACCCGCGAGAACACCCATCCCATGCTGTCTACGGACAAGGCGTTTGCGGTAGTGCACAACGGGATTATTTCGAATTACCGGGAGTTGCGTTCCCAGCTACAAAAGGAAGGTGTTAAATTTCTTTCCGAAACTGACACCGAGGTTGTGCCGCACCTCATGCAGAAAATTTTCAAAAAAACCGGCAACGTTGAAAAAGCCTTTGTCAAAATGCTCGGCATGCTCGAAGGCACCTACGCAGTTGTGCTCATCACTAAATACCACCCCGATACCATTTTTTGTGCACGGAAGGAATCTCCACTGATGCTGGGTATCGGGGATGAAGTGAAATACGTCGGATCGGATTTCAACGCGTTCATCGAACATACCAAAAATGCGGTCATTATCGAGGATGAGGAGTATGTCGTTCTGACCCGAGACAGTTACACTGTAAAAAATTTCATCACCGGTGAGGAAATCCAGAAGCCCATTACGAAAATTGAATGGGACAGTGAGACGTCAAAAAAAGGGGGTTACCCGCACTACATGCTCAAGGAAATTTATGAGCAACCCCAGACCATCCTCAATGCGCTGGAGGTAGATGAGAAAGCATTGGATGATGTGGTGGAGGACATGAAGGACCGCGATACCTACCTTGTTGGAGTGGGAACAACATTTTATGTTGCCAAGTATGCAAAATATATTTTCTCCCAAATTGCTGGGAGATTTTTCCCATCGATCAGTTCCGATGAATTTGTCGCGCTGTCTCCAGTGGGCCGCAACAGTCTGGTGCTGGCAGTTTCGCAATCGGGTGAGACCTACGACACGATTACAGCGTTGAAGCATGCCAAGGCAAAGGGCGCGAAGACAGCTGCCGTTGTCAATGTGATCGGTTCCACGTTATCCCGTATGGTCGATCGTGTAATCCTGCAGGGATCGGGACCAGAGATCTGCGTTATCAGTACGAAAGCAGCGCTGGCGCAAATGGTCATTTTGACAAATCTTGCGATGCGCCTTGCGCTAAAAACCCGCAAGATGACGAAGAAGGAATACAACGAGGGGATTAAGGCGCTTAAAGAGTTGCCTGAAATAATCGGCAATGTTTTAAACGAGCGGTCAGGATTTATTCATCGCATCGCCAATAGTTATAAAAATATTCGACACTGGTTGTATCTGGGACGGGGGATTTATTATCCGGTTGCGCTGGAGTCGGCTTTGAAGATGAAAGAAGTGGCCTATGTACATGCTGAAGGAATGCCCGGTGGTTTTCTCAAGCATGGAACGCTTGCGATGATCGACTCGAATATTTATTCGGTTGTTTTCATGCCACCTCCTTCGGAGAAAGAATTGTACAAATCGACATTGTCGAGCGTCGAGGAAATCCGGGCGCGTTCCGGGTTTGTCCTCGGTATTCATTTTGACGAGCGCGGAAAAAACCGGGACCTGTTCAGTGAAGAGTTGATCCTGCCTGCGGTCCCGCCGCTGGTAGCCCCGTTGTTACAGCTTGTACTGGCCCAATTGTTTGCCTACTTCACCGCTACCTCTCTCAAGCGCAATGTCGACAAGCCGCGCTCTCTTGCCAAATCCGTCACTGTGGGGTAGTGTGTCGTCTTCTTTGACGATGAGGATAGCGCCCTTGAGGGGCTTTGAAGTTTAAGGCCTCACGTGTTGTTGACTGGATGAAGTCGCTGCGCAAAAATCCCCACTCACACATCAACTACTGTACTCGCAGGTTGTTCCGATGAAAAATCTTTCCACTGTATTGACTGTGGCCGGTTCCGACCCTTCCGGGGGCGCTGGTTTGCAGGCCGATTTGAAGACCATTGCAGCTCACGGATTGTTTGGCACTTCGGTTGTCACCAGTCTGACTATTCAAAGTACCCAGGGAGTATTGAGTTCCCATGATGTCGACCCGGAATTGGTGGCAGCCCAGATTGAGGCCTTGCTGGCTGATGGGAAACCCGCTGCAATAAAAACAGGGATGCTGGGAAATGAATTTATAGTCGACAGGGTTGCCAAAATATTAAAACGCAACAAAGTGAGGAGCCTTGTTGTTGATCCCGTTTTTAAATCCACCAATGGGAAAACGTTGTTGTCTCGTAAGGGGGTTTCCTTGCTCCAGGAAAAGCTGTTTCCCCTTGCAACTCTGGTTACGCCAAACCTAAAGGAAGCGGAAGCATTGTCGGGAGTCCGCATACGCACTCGGCAGGACAGGGTGAAAGCAGCGCGGGTCATTTTAAAATCGGGACCGAAGGCTGTCCTGATAAAAGGCGGTCACTCCAAAAAGGATGCAGACGATTTGCTATTGACGGGAAAAACCCCACTCTGGTTGGAGTCGCCTCGGGCGGCAAATGAAAACCTTCACGGTACAGGATGCGTGTTGTCCTCGGCGATTGTTTCCAATCTTGCGAAGGGATATTCCATAGAAGAATCGGTTGCCCGAGCGAAGAAATTTATTTTTCGCGCGATTGAGTTGGGTGTTCAAACCGGAATAGGTGCGGGGCAGGTTAACCCGATGGGGCCTCTACTCAATCAATTCGAGCGTGGGTCGTATCTCGAGCGTGTGCAATGGGCGATAGAAGAGTTGAAGCGTGAGGAAATCGGAGAGTTGATTCCTGAAGTGCAATCCAATCTCGGTTTTGGGTTGGAAGGCGCAACTGGACCGGACGACGTTGTGGGAATCCCCGGTCGAATTGTAAGAAACGGCTCAACGATAGCCACCCTCAATGCGCCCCAGTTTGGTGGTTCCAAGCATGTCGCCAAAATTGTGCTCACTGCCATGAGTTTTGACCCTGAAAAGAGGGCTGTGATGAATATCAAGTTTCAGCAGTATTTTCTCGACGTGTGCAAGCGGTTGAAGATGACTGTTGGCTCTTTTGATCGGGCGAATGAGCCAAAAAACGTCAAACAGCTGGAAGGGTCATCGTTGGAATGGGGCACCCGGCAGGCGATTCTGGATCGGGGTTATGTTCCGGATATAATTTTCGACCTTGGAGGGCAGGGAAAAGAGGAGATGATTCGTGTTATCGCAAAGGACGTGGAAGACCTGGTGGAAAGGATAAA
>JAJDAX010000263.1 GCA_029261615.1 Nitrospinaceae bacterium | reverse complement strand
CTGAGTTACAAGCACGGCACACCGATCCTGCCCATGTTTTGTTTTCCAACTGGTGAGGGAAAATACCGAATCGTTTATGGACCGGAGCTGCAATTAAAGAAAACAGGCAACAAGGATGAAGATGTTGTGGCCTGGACTCAAAGCTGCCTTCAACATTTAGAGTGGGTCATTCGTCAACAGCCGGAGCCGTGGATGTGGATTCACAGGAGATGGAAATCCCGGCCAGAAGGTGAAGCCAGAGATTCAGTATATGGATAGGTAGTGGTTGCGCGACCTAGAAATGCTCAGCCTTCTTCTGCGATGAGGACCCGCAGCTTGGTACGCAGTCGGAACACTGCTTTGGAATGTATCTGCGACACACGGGATTCGGTGATGCTCAACACCTCCCCGATTTCTTTCATGGTCAGTTCTTCATAATAATATAGCGAAATCATCAAACGTTCTTTTTCTGGAAGTGTGTCGATGGCTTTGGCAATGATCTGCTTGAGCTCTGTCAGCCGAAGCTGCATATGGGGGTCTGCATCGCTTTTCCCCGCCAGACAATCCAGCAGGCTCTGCTGCTCCCCTGAGTCCTTGGCAATTCCAAGGTCGTCAAGACTCAACATGGGCATGCTGCGCGTATCATTGAGTGTGGTGAAAAATTCATCCAGGCTGACACCCAGTTCTTCTGCAAGTTCCTCATCTTCCGGTGGGCGCCCAAGTTGCCCCTGCAACCGCCGTGATGCCTGATCGACTTCTGAAGCTTTTTGACGTACGGAGCGCGGTACCCAGTCGAGTGATCTTAATTCGTCGAGAATAGAACCTCGCACCCGGAATTCTGCGTAAGTTTTGAACTTGGCCCCCCGGCTTGGATCGTATTTTTCGATCGCGTCAATCAAACCCAGCACACCCACGCTGATCAGGTCATCAATCTCAATATGCGGCGGCAAACGCAACGCAATCCGGTTTGCCACATACTTGATCATGGGCGCATACTCGCGAACAATCTCGTCGGTATTATTTTTCGAGATTTCAATCTCTTGAGTCGCTGTCGATTTTTGCGCCATAGGGTATTCGACCTCTAAGCAGTTTCATCCAGATGAGCCCCTTTGGCTTCATCATCTTCTTCTTCGTGGGAAGGATTCGCGAGCGAAAAGTCCACATTCCTTTGCAACAATTTCCCCACGCAAAATGCCAGCAAACCAAACAAAGCCAGAGCTTCAATCCCACGGACCAGAGCCACCAGAATGCGAGCTCCCATTGCCCAGCTACCAAGCGTCATAATGGTAAATGCTAACGTGGCAAAACAAGCGGCGATTTTAGTTAACTGTTCGTTTGTCATTGTGTTTGAAACACCGATTTCCACATAAATACCCGATCACCATCTTCAGGGATTATGGATTGCTCTTCAATGATCTTGTCACTCAGGTCATTGATACAAAGACTCGCCTTGGCATAAGGGTACAATTCGATAAAAGCCTTTTGCCGCCTCACTGCTTTTGGCACATTGGGATCATGAACTACGTAACCGAAATATTCCAGTGTGACGTGTGTGAGATATCGGTCCGCAACCGCAGACAACAGGCGATAAACATCCAACGCCTCTTTCTCTGATTTCACCGAGTTGACTACAAGCCGGAAATGTTTCTGTTGATGCTTTTGATACAGAACCTTCATCAAAGCATACACGTCGGTGTGGGACGTGGGTTCTGTCGTGGCGACCAGCAATGTTTCATGTGCGGCGCTGCAAAAATAGGTGACATTTGAAGAAATACCCGCGCCTGTATCGAAAAGGAGAAAATCAAAATCGCCACTTAAGCGGTCCAATTCCCCCATCAGCATCATTTTTTGCTCGTTGTCCAGAGAGGTCAACTCCTGCCATCCATTACTGGCGGGTAAAACCTGTATGCCCTGGGGCCCTTCAACCAGAACGTCTTCCAGTTCGCGTTTCCCTGTCAATACATCACCGATCCGGTATTCAGGAGCCAGTCCAAGAAGGATATCGATATTGTTCAAACCGACATCGGCATCGAACACCAGTACCTTTTTGCCTTTTTTTGCAAGGGAGTATGCGAGGTTGGCCACTAGATTGGTTTTGCCCACACCTCCTTTACCACTGCTTACCGCAATAACTTTTGGAGGATCCTGATTTTTTTGAAGGGACATCACCCGCCTCAATGTGCTGGCCTGACGGCCTTTAACCTTTGATAAAGCTATAGATTTCGCCACTTTAACTCTTCCACTTTAAAGGTAAATTAATCAAAAATCAAACGAATTACCCGGCCTTTTGAAGCCGTTTCTATATCCTCGGGCACCCGCTGCCCCGCAGTAAAATAAGAAAAGGGGAGCCTGTGTCGCACTGCAAAATTAAAAAGGTGTCCAAAAGTCACACCCTCATCGAGTTTGGTGAACAGGATTCGGTCGGGTTTCAAAATTGAAAATTGAGAGGCTGTGTAATTCAATACCTCATTCTGGGCTGTTACACTGGCAACCAGGTGGGTTTCAACCTCCCCTCCTGCAGAATGAAATATGGCGGCAAGCTCAAGGGCATATTCTGTGTCACGATGGCTTTTGCCTGTGGTGTCCACCAGAATAAGGTCTTTATCACTATGCTTCTGAATGGTCTTTCTAAAGTCCAAGCGACCCTGCGCCGACTCCACCGGAACATCCATTAACTCACCATAAGCCTCTAATTGCTCCACCGCACCGACACGGAACGTATCCAGAGAAACAATCGCGACCTTCTTATTCTGGACTAGAGCAAAATGCGCTGCGAGTTTAGCCACGGTCGTGGTCTTGCCAGCCCCGGTGGGGCCCACAAACGCCACGATTTTTGGTTTTCCTTTATTCAACTCCAATGGCCCGGGACATTTCAACATGCCCTTCATTAAGCGACCCAGGGTGACTTTTTCATTTTCTCCATTAACCTTCCCGGATTGGCCTCGCTTTGAATTGAGAAGGGTGAACAAGCGAACCGCGAATTCTTCATCCACGCCTTGTCGGATGAGGTGACCAAAAAGATCCATCTGTCCGGGTTTCAAACCGGCAGAACGAGCACGGTCGGTTTTGGTCATCAGGGATTGAATGAGCGGTTGGATTTGTTCCCATCCCCCATTTGGCAACTCCATGGGCGACCCATCCGGTTCCGGGACAAGAGGCACCCGAGGTTTTTCGGGTTCGGTTACCGGTTCGCGTTCCAACGCCGCCGTTATCTCCACACAGGAAGAGGTCTCTCCACCATCTTCATTGGGATGAAACTTGATTGAACGTGTCGACAGAATAAGAGCGTCTTGCCCCAGTTCCTGTTTCACCCGATCCAGGGCTTCGGCATAATTGTCCGCGAGAAATTTTTTAACCAGCATTCAGGGTCACCACTCTTAATGTTTTAATCGGCACCGACGGCATAATTTCATTGTGAGACAGGATGACAAGATCTGGCATGAATCGCTCTGTCAATTTCCTGAGATACAGACGCACAATGGGCGATGCCAGCAATATTGGCGATGTTTCAACCAACGGCGTGATGGCTTCCACTCCCTCTTTGATCTTCATGAGAATTTTCTCAGCAACGGTGGGTTCCAGTGCGAGATAGGAACTGATATCAGATTTTTGGACCGCCCCCTCGATTAACACTTCCACTTCCCTGTCGAGAGTCAGCACGGAAATGGACCCATCCTTCGATACATACTGCTTGGTGATTGGTCTTGCCAGCGCCTGCCGCACGTACTCGGTCAGGATATCCTGATCTTCCACCTTCCCACCGTAATCAGCCAGTGTTTCAAGAATGGTGCGGAGGTCGCGAATCGAAATCTGCTCACGCAGGAGATTCTGCAACACCTTCTGAACTTTTCCCAGCGACATCACATTCGGAATCAATTCTTCAACAACCTTTGGGTTGGTTTCCTTGAACTTATCGATGAGTGCCTGCGCTTCCTGCCTTCCTAATAATTCTTGAGCGTTACGCTTGATGGTTTCCTTGATATGAGTGGTGATGACGGTTGCCGGATCAACCACGGTATATCCCGCCATCTGGGCCTCCTGCTTGGAAGCAGCAGTGATCCAAAGCGCAGGCAGTCCAAAGGTCGGTTCCTGAGTCTGAATACCTTCGACATTCTTTTCTGTTCCACCAGAACTCATTGCCATGAATCGACCCATCATGACCGACCCGCGTGCCACCTCAACGCCTTTAATAAGAATCCCGTACTCACTCGACTTCAACTGGAGGTTATCCCGAATATGCAACGGTGGAACAATAAACCCCATCTCCAGTGCAAACTGACGTCGCACTGATTTGATGCGATCCAGTAATTCACCATTGCGTTCAGCATCGACCAATGGAATCAGTTCGTAACCAACTTCAAGCTCCATAATATCCAGCGGAAGAATGGATTCCACTTTTTCCGGGATAGGAGCCTTGGCATCATCTTCCATTCGTTTCATCTGAATCAATTCCCGTTGCTGATGTCCCTTGACCTGCCGGAAACTTAAGAAACCTGCGGCACCCGCCAGAATTAAAAATGGAAGGTGTGGCAGTCCAGGGATCAATCCGAATAGAAACAATACGCCAGAGGCGATACTGAATGCTGCCGGATGATTCATCAACTGATCCATCAATTCATTTGGCAGGTTTTTGTCGGATGTGGCGCGGGTGACAACGATACCGGCGGCGGTGGAAATAATCAGGGCCGGGAGCTGGGTGACCAGACCATCACCAATGGTGAGCAGGGTATAAACCTTGGCAGCCTCGGCAGCTCCCATGTCGTTCTGCAGAACGCCGATGGCAAATCCACCGATGACATTGATCAGAGTAATGAGAATACCCGCAATCGCGTCACCACGGACAAATCTGATGGCACCATCCATTGACCCATAAAAATCAGCTTCACGCTCAAGAGTCTGGCGCCGGCTACGTGCGTCATCTTCTGAAATGAGGCCTGCATTCAAATCAGCATCGATACTCATCTGCTTACCGGGGATGGCATCCAGTGTGAACCGGGCGGCCACCTCGGAAGTCCTCACCGAACCTTTGGTGATAACGATGAAGTTGATGAGCACAAGAATGAGGAAGATAATGGCACCAACAATAAAATTGCCGCCGACAACGAAGGAACCGAAAGACTGGATCACCTGCCCGGCTGCCTGTGAACCTTCATTCCCATGGAGGAGGATGATTCTGGTGGAAGCTACGTTCAAAGACAGCCGAAGCAAGGTGACCATCAACAACAGTGATGGAAATACGGAAAACTCGAGCGGTGCCAACATGAAGACTGACACCAGCAAAATGATGAGGGCAAAAGTAAGACTGAAGGAAAGCAGCAGATCTAGAAGGAAAGGAGGGATAGGAATGACCATCACCATCAAAACCAGGATGAGACCAACGCCAACTAAGATTTCCTGTACTTTCCCTATAACTCTCATGCATTGACCTTTGCGTCGTTAAGACTGATACCAAAATTTTGACACCGACAGACTCTCCCCACTAACAGAGGAAACTCCCCGAACCCTAATTAAACAAACGATTTTAAAACGCTCGGTGCAAAACCAGTAAATGGTCGAACTCTTCTTTCTTTATTTCTACAACTAATCTGCAATCCCTATACCATCCCGCTTAGTTTTCATGGAGTAATGAAGGATTCTAACTATTCCAAAACTACGTGTCGCCGTTCAATTCTCCATTAGGTTTATTATTTAAGTTCCTGCCCGGAAACCCCCTTCAGTTTATAAACATAGGCCAGTATTTCTGCCACAGCACGATAAAGGTCTGTCGGAATGATTTGTCCGATCTCAACAGATTTATAGAGAAGCCGCGCCAGGGGTTTGTCTTCGACAAGAGGCACTCCGCTCTCTTTTGCAATTTCACGGATTTTAAGTGCAATATCGCCCTGCCCTTTGGCCACCACCACGGGTGCCTCATGCTTGGAACGATCGTATCTGATCGCAATCGAAAAGTGAGTCGGGTTGGTCACCACCACGTCCGCCTCCGGAACCGCCGACATCATGCGCTTGCGCATCATCTCAAGCTGCACAGTACGGATCCTCTGTTTTATCTGCGGGTTCCCTTCAGTATCTTTCCGTTCATCCTTCACCTGCTGCTTGGTCATCCGAAGGTTTTCTGTGTAGGTAAATTTCTGAAAGGCAAAGTCGATGAGAGCGATCAGAATAATCATCAGCAGGACTTTGATCATTATCTCAATCATCACTCGGCCCAGAAACGCAAGTATCTGTCCAACGCTGAAACCCATAAGAGGGGGAATCTCGGAAAAGTGGCCCTTGATAGTCACAAAGGCAATCCAGGAAATCACAGCAATCTTGAAAATGGATTTAAACAACTCCATCACGGAGTTTTTAGAGAACAGTCTTTTAACCCCGGTCAGCGGGTTCAGCTTGTTAAACTTTGGAGTCAATGGATGAGCCGACATCTTAAAACCACCCGTTTGAAACAAGTTGGCTACCACTCCACCGAGCATGATCGAAAGCAATACCGGGCTCAATATAATCATGATGTTTTTAGCTGTCCATCCAAGCAGGCCCTGCATTTCATTCACAGTGAGTTGGATGGTATGAATCTGACTAATGATGTTATGCCAGGTTCCCATGAGGTGTTTGGTACTGAAGGAACCGGCCACGACAAAAGACAAGGTCGCCATCATCAGGATGAACGCCGAGGTCATTTCCCGACTGTGGGCAAAGTTACCTTTATCTTCAGCGTCGGTCAGACGCTTCGAAGTCGGTTCCTCTGTTTTTGAATCTTTGTCTTCATCTTCCATTTACATGACCTTAAGCCTTGATAGGCTCTAAAATGCGCGCAATATAGCGGTCAACTCCACCGGCAGATGCGACAGATGATTTTGAATCACCATCCCAAAAAATGACATGGACAACCCGATCATAAATAAACCAGCGCCAATTTGCAGAGGAAACCCTACGATAAATACATTCATCTGAGGAACCGTCCTTGCCACCAAACCAAGACCCACACTTATAAAAAACAGGATTGCCATTATGGGAGAGGCTATCTTGATACCCACAATGAAAGTATCGATAAACAGTTTGACGATAATATTCATCGCCGTACCATCAAATTGAAAAGCCTGGATGTTGATTAACTGAAAACTTTCGACCACAGCCAGAATTGTGGTGTGATGCGCGTTTACTGATAGATAGATCAGGATTGCAAAAATATTCTGAAACTGCGCCGTAACAGATACCTGGGTTTCTGTCTGCGGGTCAATTACATTGACCACACCAAACCCCATTTGAAAATCCACCATCGTGCCGCCAATTTGCACCGCTGTAAAAATCAAACGGGAGGCAAACGCAATCGCAAGTCCAATTAACAACTCAATGGTCAAATACATGGTGAG
This sequence comes from Nitrospinaceae bacterium, assembly GCA_029261615.1. Next base: position 224 of record JAJDAX010000263.1, on the reverse strand, counting down.
TTCAAACATACCCCTGGGAGATTCAGGCAAAAGGGGTTTTACCAGAGGATAAACCGTTAGACTCAAAAGGAGGATAAATCCAATTTTCGCCAAGGCTGGAAATTGTCGACTTCCAAGAATCGGGGCAAACAGAATGAAAGCAGCGACCCGAAATAAGACGAACAGGAAAGACTCAAAATCATCGTAATTGATATTGAGCAGTTCCATTATCCAATGTAGTTTGG
>JAJDAX010000262.1 GCA_029261615.1 Nitrospinaceae bacterium | reverse complement strand
ATCAAAGGTATTGTCCTGAAATTTTACGGCGCCAACCTCTGGTAGGCGTTTGCCCCTGCCCCGCCCTTGCTGGCGAATTTATCCACAACTCCCATTAACTTACCGTGAAAGCGGCAGGCCCGCGCTTGCCGCATGGATCGTTGTTTTCGCGACATGATTCTATCTGCTTCATTTGGTTTATGAAAATAAATTAAAAAATATGTACGTTAGGTATAGACTTTAATATATACATGACGTATATATCCTCCTACACCCTATGGAGGAAAGCATGACCGCACCGGCATTCACAATAGCAGAAATCAAAAGGATCGGTCCTTGTGATGATCCTCTTATTCTCTATCCAAATTTACCGCCTCGCAAGAAAATCACGGCGGCAATGGCGTCTAAGGCTGGCGTTCCCTTAAGTGATTTAATCTGGACGGTTTCTACTCTTTCAAAATCCGACAAGGACATAGAGCGCAGATTGCGCCTCTGGCTGGCGGATTGTGCGGCTCATGTATTGCACATTTATGAAAGGGTTGAAGGTAGCGGCGCACCCCGAAACGCCATTGAGGTTGGCCGACAATTTGCTCGCGGCGAGATTGATGCCGCCGCAGGGGACACCGCATGGGCCGCCGCAAGGGACGCCGCAAGGGCCGCCGCATGGGCCGCCGCAAGGGACGCCGCAAGGGCCGCCGCAAGGGACGCCGCATGGGTCGCCGCAAGGGACGCCGCAAGGGACGCCGCATGGGTCGCCGCAAGGGACGCCGCAAGGGCCGCCGCATGGGCCGCCGCAAGGGACGCCGCAAGGGACGCCGCAAGGGACGCCGCATGGGACACCGCAAGGGACGCCGCATGGGTCGCCGAGAGAGATTGGCAAAACGCCCGACTAATCGCCTGGTTCTCCGATCCCGAACCCGAAGATTGGCCGTTGCCAGCAATCCTGAAAAGGAAAGAAGCATGACCGCACCAGCCAACAAGAACGATTTCAGCACCGACCTGTTCCCCGGCTTTTCGCGGGAATCCAACTGCATGTCCTTGTGGTGTGATTACGATATCCAGCCCATGACGCTTGAAGAAGCGTTTGAGGAAATCTTTGATCATGAGGATTGCGTGGCGGTTTGGCGTCTGGATTTCGAGAATGGCTCACCGGTTGCGATCGAAGATATCACCAAGGGTTTTTGCCAAGCCTTTGTGGAATATCACGGCGCGAACCACCGCCAGACGTGGACGCCATGCAACCCGGTCCCCCACAAACTGATCGCCGAGTCTGATGCTTGGGACAGGTACGTCAACGATCCTACATGGAGCGAAGAGTCCGACTACGACCACCACAACACACTCAATCACCGCCAGCAAGGCATTCGGAGGCGCGCATGACCCTGTTCAAGCGATGTTCAGTCCCTGACTGTTCCCGCAATGCTCATTCATCGGCCAGCGGCTGTAGGGGATTTTGTTGCTCACACTATAGGCGATTTATGCGCCACGGCACCCCATTGGGGGGTAATGCGACCCGCGGAAGTTGCCCAAGATTCTTAGAAACAGCCATCAAATTCACAGGCGGCGAGTGTTTGATTTGGCCGTATGGGGGTGATGGGCAAGGTTATGGATCCATTGGTATAAACGGAAAAACAACAACTGCGCATAGATTGGTATGTTTGGAAGTTTATGGCCCGCCGCCGACTGTTAAGCACGAAGTGGCCCATTCCTGTGGACAGGGCAATAAAGGATGCGTCAATCCAAAGCACCTTAGATGGGCCACCCACGCGGAAAATATGTCTGACAAAGTTGCACACGGCACCTCAAATCGAGGAAACCAACGTGGCAACTCAAAGCTCTCAGAAATTGATATCCCTATAATTCGCCGCCGTATCGCGACGGGCGACAATCGCACGAAGATTGCGCTGGATTTCGGAGTTAGCTTAACGGCGATTAGGGACGTTCAAAGTAGAAGGTGCTGGGGGTGGCTCACATGAAAATTCTCCAAGACCTGTGCGCAATGGCGAGCCTTATCATTTTTGCAAGTGGGGCATTGGCTCTGGCGAGCACGCTGGGAGTGATGTGATGCTTACAGAAGACCAACTTAACTATGGCAGAATTCACGCTAGAGATATCAGCGACGCGCTTCATGCAGCGTATTGGGCGCCGTCAAAATGTGAATATTTTTCCCTTTTAGCGATTGGTAATTTCAAAGCACTCGCCACCACCCTCGGCTACACAGTTACCAAGATAGAGGGTGAAGGCGAATGAGTGTAATTGCTCGAATTTACCTAGATGACCAAACCGAAATACGGCTCGCTTTCGCTGCTTCCGAAACCTCAAAAACCCAACAAGAGATATTGGAAAGCTGCGTTTCAGAAGGTTTGCTCGATTTCTTTCGAGGGAAGAATGACCCCGCCGACGCCGTGCTCGCAGAGCGCGCCAAGATAGAGGGCCAATCATGACCGACAAACCAGTGAATGAGCTAATTCAGGAAATGCGGGAAGGGCTGGAAGGGGTTACGCACGGGGATTGGCAATGGGACAATGACTCCAATCTAATAGGCGTTAGCAGCTACACCCGATTGCTTGTTGCGGGTTATCTGAGTGACGGCACATGGATTGCGGCAGGAAGCCCTCCGGACGCCGCTCACATAGCCCGCTGCGACCCTGACAACATTCGAACAATCCTTGATAGCCATGACACTTTGGTGGATGCGCTGAACCAACTCGCAGAAAGCCACGCAGAATTGGTAAGTTGTGGCGATTGCGGAACTTGGGAAGTTGAAGACGAACCCGAAATGAAGACCGCCCGTTCCGCCCTCAAAGCAGCAAAGGGGACGGGGGAATGAGTGTAGAGGCAATCAGAGACGCCTTTGTCGCCCTTGGCGATGCGGCTCATGCAGCCGAGATGGATTCACCCTTTGCAGCCATGCAGGAAGCCCGTAATCGCGCCCAGGACAACGAAAACGAGTTCCTCCGGCTGACCGCCAGCAAGGCCATTGTTGAGCTTGAAATCAATCGAGACGCGGCGAACCTCCGCCGCCTGGCGATTCAGATCGATGCGGCTTTGCACGAATTGGGCTGTAGCGGGATCCATTCACTTCCAAACATAAAGGATGCAGCGGAATGAACGAGCAAACCAAAGTTACGACTGATTATGATTGGTGGCAGGCCGCGCTGGCCGGTGACATTGAACCAATCCATGAGTCAGACCCGCAACCGGGATTCTATCGATCCAAGAAAAAAGAAGGCGGCTATGAACTGGCCGCGATCTGGCGCGATGCAGATGGTGAAATCAAGCAAAAACCCGCCAATTGCTGGACGTGGTGCTGCAAGAATCCAGTCAGCGAAGCTGATTACCGGGCGGTAGAGGCCGGTGGCGAGTGGCCGGACGCCGTACCAGGTTTAAGCAATAACCCGCCGTCTGATGATCGAGACGTTCTTGAGGAGGAAATCCAGAACGCCAAAAGCCTCGCCGATGCGATCAAGGAAATCAGCGATCAAAAGTCCGCGGATCAGGCGCAAAACCTGCGCGACCGGCTGAATACGCTTTCCAAGAAGGCCGATGGCTTGAGGAAGGTGGAAAAGCAGCCTCACCTTGATGCAGGTAACGCTGTGCAAGCCAAATGGGCGCCGCTGGTCAATGATGCCAAAGACGCTGCTGACGGTATCCGGGACATGCTCACGGCCTACGCCCGCAAGCTGAAGGCCGAGGAAGATGCCCGGCAACAAGAGGCCGAACAAAAGCGCATTGCTGAGATCGAGGCCGCCGCCAAGGAAGCAGAAAAGCAGGGCGAGAATCCCGCCAAGGCCGCTGCGAAAGCCGCCGCTGAAACAACACCAGATCCGGAACCGGATAAACCCGCGACATTTGGCGGGTCCTACGGCAAGAAGGCGTCCATGCGTACCGTCACCAGCGCCAAGATCGTTGATTTTGACAAGGCCCTCATGGCGCTCAAAGACCACGCTGAAATGCGGGAATTAGTCCAGAAGCTCGCCAACAGGGCCGCGAAAGCGGGTGCCCCCTTGGCTGGTGTTGAAATTGTGAAAGATGAGGTGGTGGTATGAACCAGCAAGTAACCCTCCCAAAAATCAAATCTGGTGGCTCGATCAAAGCGATTGTCCCGCAAAATTTCGATGAAGCGTGGCGCATCGCAACGGCTGTCAATGCTGCCGGCATGGCACCTGAGACATTGAACAGCGCCGAAAAATGCATGGTGGCGATCATGCACGGTCTCGAAGTCGGTTTTACTCCAATGACGGCACTCCAATCTATCGCCGTCATTAAGGGGCAACCCACGATTTACGGGGACGGTGCGCTCGCATTGGTCAAGGCGTCCGGACAATGCGAATACATTAAGGAATGGGATGAAATCATTGACAGCGTCCCTACTGCATTCTGTGAAACGAAGCGCATCAGCGAACCGAATATTGTGGTTCGCAGCTTTTCTGACGCGGACGCACAATTGGCCGGTCTACTGGACAAGAAGGGTCCCTGGAAGCACTACCGCCCACGAATGCGGCAAATGCGCAGTAGGTCATTCACGCTTCGCGACGTCTACCCTGATATTCTCAAAGGGCTGCGCATCCGTGAGGAAATAGACGATTATATCGACGTCACCCCAGTCGAAGATTCCCCGCCTTCGCCACCACCTGCTCCCGAATTCGTTGAAACGCCGGAAACAGAAGTCCCCGGCGCAGAAATTGTGGAAGCGGAAATCGTTGAGACACTTCGTCCCGACGAAATCATGGATCGTTTCATGACATGCAATTATCAGGAAGCGCTGGACGAAACACTGGCTGAGTTATCCGCCGATATCGACACGATGAGCGATGGCGAACAGGCGGCAATCCAAAAGGTTTTTAAAAATCAATCCGCCCGGTTCGAGGAAATGGAACAGGCATCGTGAGATATGGCGGGACGGACCAAGCGCACTTGGTTCCGGCATCGGTTGGGTTACTGACCTCCTCCAAGGCCGGTGTTGGCGAACAGGCAGGACAACCCTGCTCCCGCCGCCAGACTAAAGGAGAATGAGATGACTGTATATTTTCACAATAAGGAACCGATCAATCTCAGCGCCATTTCTTTAATGGGTGTTTCGGTGAAGACGAATGATAGCCCCATTGGTTTCTTTGGGACCGGATTAAAATTTGCCATCGCTACGCTATTGCGCACCGGCCACAAGATATTTCTGCACGTCAACGGCGAACACGTTTCGTTTGACATTCAAAGCGAGGATATCCGAGGCGAGTTATTTGATGTCGTTTGCATGAACGGCGAGAAATTGGGGTTCACAACCAAGCTCGGCAGAACGTGGGAGCCATGGCAGGCGTATCGCGAACTTTACTGCAATTGTCAGGATGAGGACGGAGTGATCGGCGACAAAATCCCAGACGGAGAATGGGGAACTGCATTCGCTGTTGAAGGCGAAGCAATTGAAAAATGTCACAGAGAGCGAAGTGAAATATTCATTCTGTCTGATCCGATGTTCCCAATGCCGGGATGTGACATTCACGCAGGTTCAACCCGACACGCTTTTTATCGTGGCGTAAGAGCGCATACGCACGACGCACCAGCCATGTTCACATACAACGTAAAAAGCAGCTTAGATTTAACGGAAGACAGGACCGTTAAAAAACCCTCTTCGTTAAATCAATACATTTCAATGTCAGTCTTGCTCATTCAAGACGAGGGAGTTCTAGAGCAAATCTTATTGGCCGAAAGAGGCTGGCTTGAATCTGGCCTAGATTTGGACCAATACGGAACGCCATCGCCAGAATTTATGAATGTCGTTGAGAGATTGAGGATTAACGCGCACTGCAACCAGTCTGCAATCAAGACGTGGGAGAGGTTTGCAAATGTGAAAAACGTTTTCCCTGAAGCTGATCTCGACGCATACGAAGAAAAGCATCTTTCTGAAGCGATGCCTCTTTTGCGGCGCTTGGATTGCGACCTGGAGCGTTCGGGTTTTCAGGTTGTAACCGGCCTCGGTGCAAATATTTTTGGAACTGTTAGGGACGGCAAAATCCTAATATCGAAACAAACATTCGATATGGGACCAAGATTTATCGCCAGCACTCTTTATGAGGAATGGCTGCACCACAAGCACCAATACAAGGACGAAAGCCGTGAGCTTCAGGGAATGCTTTTTGAAAAATTGCTCGGAATGGTTGAGCGTGTTTGCAGCTTCGAGGCCGCTTAACCATGACCCCCCGCGCAACCCCAGAATGGATAGGCAAGACGCCCCAGTCCAAGGTCCCGCCCCGCGTCCAGTTGCGCGTGTTCGAGGCTTACGGCGGCAGATGCCACATATCGGGGATTAAGATACGGCCCGGAGATAAGTTCGAAATG
>JAJDAX010000261.1 GCA_029261615.1 Nitrospinaceae bacterium | reverse complement strand
AATGCAAAATATTTCAAATTACATGAGTGCCGAGGCTATCGCATCAGAGCAGCAACGGTTCATGATGCGTGTTTATAACTGGATGGCGGCGGGACTTGCCCTCACGGGTATTATGGCCCTTTATGTTGCGAGCAGCGAAACCTTAATGAACCTGGTTTTCAGTAATAGAGCCGTTCCAATCATTCTTTTTATTGTTCAAATCGGTCTTGTGGTCTATCTATCCGGCTGGGCTCAAAAAATGTCGGCCAGCCAGGCCACCGGGGTGTTTATGTTATACGCCGGATTGACCGGGGTGACTTTGTCTTTTATTTTCATGGTTTATACAACGTCATCCATAGCAAGCACATTTTTCGTGACAGCAGGGACATTTGCATCCCTTAGTTTTTACGGGTATGTCACCAAGAAAGACTTGAGTGGGATGGGGCAATTTCTTTTTATGGGACTCATTGGTTTGATCTTGTCCCGCGTTGCCAACATGTTTTTTGCCAGCGCTTCTTTTGACAGCGCCCTTAACATTATTGGCGTTTTGATCTTCGCTGGGCTTACGGTTTACGATACTCAAAAGATCAAGCAGATGAATATTCTTGGAAATGAAGGTACTGAAGAGGACACCAAAGAAGCCATCGTAGGAGCCCTCACTCTTTACCTGGATTTCATTAACTTGTTTCTACACCTTCTCAGGATCATGGGTGATCGCCGCTAGACCCTCTGAGCTTCCTATATGATATCGACGGGTTCTTTCAGTTTGAAATTCCTAATTGCAACCGTCCTGCTTACAGTTTTGGGGACCCCTGTTTTTGGTGGGCCTTTCAATTCTGAGGCGCAGGATGGAGTCGATTTATACAATCAGGAAGAATATGACGAGGCTTTGAAAAAATTTGAAGCTGCCCGGGTATCCGATCCTCAAGATGGCAACGTTCTTTACAACCTTGCCAACACGCACTATAAGCTGGGAAATTTTGACCACGCGGTTGAGGCCCTGGAAGCAGCTGAAACCGCTTTCAAAGATCCCACAATGAAACAAAAAACACATTATAACCGTGGTAATGCTTACTACCGTAAGGGTGATATTGAGCAAGCCATTCAATCTTACAAAAAAGCACTGGAGTTGGATCCAGCTGATACCGATTCAAAATTCAACCTGGAGTATGCCCGCAAGCAATACGAACGGGCGAAACAATCCGGTAGATTGAGCCCAAAAGACAAAAAGCAGGAAAAGAAACCCAGTGAAGGTGGACTCAATCCGGCTCCCCCCGAGGCATCAAAAGATTCCGGGAAAACGCCAGATGATTCCGACGAGGAATCGGGTTCTGAGCAAACTGAAGAAAACCGGGAAGCTCAAGCTGAATCAAAACCAGAGTCAGCTGCGGGAGCCAAAGAAAAACAGCAAGAAGCTCCCCCTCCTGGAGAAACCTCGACAGATGATCAAACGATGGCAAAAGCCATGCATGAAATTACGTCCATGAATAAAGATGAGGCTGACCGATGGTTAAATTCTTTAAATGAAGATTTAAAGAAAATGAGCCGTCGGCAAGTGCAAGGAAAGATGAAAGACTTGTTTGTTGAGGGTGGCAAGGACTGGTGATTCGTACCTTCCAAAAATATTTCCCCGTAATCGGGTTTTTCCTATTGGCAATTTCAGGGCTGTCCAATCCAGCCTGGGCCACTATTAGCATCTCTTCAACCATTGACAAAACCCACATCACCCTTGAGGACACGTTAACCCTGCTGGTAAGAGTCAATGGAATTCGGGATTCTTCGGAACCAATATTACCTCCCCTGCCTGATTTCCAAATTCAACCCCAGGGCAGGTCATCTTCTATTCAAGTGATCAACGGGGAAATGAATTCCTCACTCACATTCCGTTATTTATTAATCCCAAAGAAAAAAGGAACCTTCAGAATTGAAGCGGTTCGTTTGGAACGGGAAGGGAGAACTTATGAATCACCTCCTATTACCGTCATCGTTGCAGAAGCATCAAAAGTCCTGCCCGATGGAGATAAAGCCGTTTTCGCAGAAACCCTCATTTCCAAAACTACTGCCTATCTTCAGGAACAAATTAGTCTAACCTATCGCTTTTACCGCAAAGTGGAGGTGCGTAATCTTTCCCTGGATGCTCCGCTTGAGCATTTTCGCAAAGTGCCTCTTGGTGAACCAATTGAAACCAGTCGTGTGATCAATGGAGTTCGCTATTACGTATCTGAAATTTATTACGCCCTTTACCCAATGCAGGCGGGTGTTTTAAAGATTCCTTCAGCAACTTTTCAAATGGAAGTGGTCAATCGAAGCGGAGGTGGACGCCGGTCATTTGGTTCAGGACATCTTCCTGGATCTATTTTTGACGATCCATTCTTCTCAGGAGGAGTCACTCTCGAACGAAAATTTTTGCGGACCAAACCTATCGAAATAAAAGTTTTACCGTTTCCAGAAAAAAATAAACCCGACCCATTTTACAACCTGGTGGGACCCGTCACCGTGGATTCAAAGTTAAGTGAGGAGTCGCTTTCGGTTGGTGATACAGCTACCTGGACATTGACTCTAAAGGGACGAGGGAATATGGAGGGGGCACAGCTTGAAATTCCGGAGGACCCTTCCCAATACAAAATATATAAGGATCAGCCTGTTATAGAGGAAAGGTCCGTTAACGGTTTTATTAGAGGAACCAAAACGTACACATTTGCTCTCGTCCCTACAAAAGAAGGGCGTCTGACTCTACCCCCATTACAAATCAATTTCTGGGATCCAGAAAAAAAAATGTATCGTTCGGTTTCTACTGCTAAAGAAGAGCTTTTAGTTAGACCGGGGTTAAATCAACAAACTGAGGCTAAAACCGCTGGAAGGAAGTTTCAGAAACAATCGGATATTTCAACAGGGCCCATTCTTCTTCCCATTCATACCCAGGCCGGGTTTTTTGATGAACCCGGCCATTTTTCAAATACAACGATTTTCAAATTGAGCGCTTTAATTCTACCCATACTGGGTTATCTGGTTATCAGGTTTTTTTATGGCAGTCGACTCCGAATGAAACACGACCATGCCTATGCGCGGAAGAAACGGGCCTATCCTAAAGCGGTCAAACGTCTGAAAGAAATTGGAGATAAATCTGACCTTCCAAGGGCAAAGGAAGTTTCATCGATTCTACGAGAATATCTTGGCGACAGGTTTTCTTTTCAAGGGACAGCCCTGACTCCGGAGGAAGTCGAAAACAGATTAAGGCAGGTCACCATTGAGGAAAACCACATCACTGCCACCCTGACACTTTTAGATAAGTGCCAGACGGTAGAGTTTGCACCGGTTGGGATAAAGGGAAATGAGGATCTCGTTTGTGAATCTCTTGACCTGATTAAAACTCTGGAGCAGGCCAAAAGATGAAATTTTTCTTAATAAGTTTTCTAGCGCTAATAATGTTTGTGGACGTTGTTGAAGCTCAGCAAACCTTTATTCAAGAGCTGGCGATATCAAACAAACATTACGAAGAAGGGAGTTTTGATGAGGCCCGGGTGGGTTACGAGAAATTATTGAAGCGAACCCCGTCAAGCGGTCACCTCCACTACAATATTGCCAATTCCTTGTTTCAAAGCGATCAGTATGGGCAGGCGATTTACCATTACCTGAAAGCGCAACAAAGCCTTCCACGTGATGAGGATGTCGAGGCCAATCTTTCTATTGCTTTGCGAAATACAGCAGATATCTGGGATGGACGGAGAGATTCCCCTGCATCCGCAATTTTGTTCTGGTTGAAAGATTTCACCTTTGAGGAACACATCAAAGCGATCATTATCCTTAATTTTTTTTTCTGGACTGTCCTGGCAACCAGTCTGACCGTCAGAAATGATACCCTCGCTAAGGCCAGACAAATACTAACTGGTTTGCTGATGATTGCAGTGCTTTCCACCGGTGCACGTTGGCATATGGAAAATTTTATGAAGGTGGCTGTGGTGAAAGAAAAAAGTCTGGATGTTTTTTCTAGTGAGGGAAATACAGACGAGGTAGTTCTTCAATTACATGAAGGATCTGTTTTACCAGTATTGGATAGAAAAGGAGAGTGGGTCGAACTTGAATTACCAGATGGGAAAAAGGGGTGGGTTCCAATTAAAGCGGTATTAATTTGAACCCACCCAAATCATGTCAGCCTGAAACGTCGAGTTCCACACCGCTTAAAAAGCCTTTTAACATGGCTTTCTGCGATGAGGTTCCTCTTTTGTAAACTTCAACCAGGCGATTCACTGTTTTTCTGAGATCCTTATCCTGCATCATTTGCATAAAAGCTGCTTCATTTGAAGTGTCTATTTCCACCTTGCGGTCCTTTACTGTAATTGGTCCCGTACCGGTTAACAACCAGTATATATTGAGGTCCGTCCTTATACAGAGACCGGTCAGCGTACCAGCTGAAGGCAATGACTTATCATTTTCCAGGTCCGAAAGTGACCCTTGGGATACGCCGATTAATTCGGCTAAATCGACCAATCGGAGCATATTTGAATGACGCCACATCCTTAATCTGGCACCTACTGAGTCAATTTTTGGTGCTGTGCTCGTTGAT
>JAJDAX010000260.1 GCA_029261615.1 Nitrospinaceae bacterium | reverse complement strand
CTTACCCGTCTGGTAATGCAATTCATTGCGCACGCGCAGGGTGAAGTTGACCGACTGTTCAAGCCGGCTGATTTCCTGCGGGCTCACCACTTCATCGCCTTTGATTTCCCTGAAGGACAAGACACCGAAACGCACCGCCACAGCCCAGAGCGCGACGTGATAGTCACGCAGGCCGCCGAAGCCTTCCTTCAGATTGGGCTCAGGATTACTGGAAACATGCTCGCCGCTTTCGTAGCGTTCAGATTTTTCCTTGAGTTTTTCATTAAGGAATTCCTTTGCGCCTTTCTTCAGGACATTTTTTTCAATAGAGCTCACCAGTTTTTCGTAGAGTGATTTGTCGCCGATGAGATAACGGGTTTCGATCATGGACGTGCGAATTGTCTGGTCTTCGGCTGCAAGAGACTGGCATTCGCGGATGGTCCGGCAACTGTGACCGATTTCAAGGTCGATTCCCCAGAGCACCGAAATCACCTCCTGAATGAAGGTGTCGAGCTTCTTGTTCATTTTCTTCGATAGCAAAAACAGCAGGTCGATGTCCGAGGCCGGGTTGAGCTCTCCGCGTCCATAGCCGCCAACTGCCGCCAGCACAAACTGGTCGAGTAAATCCTCATCCTTATAAGTGTCCAACGACTTGACTGTTTCGATCACGTGCCGGAGGACACTGTCGATCAGCGCCGTGTGAGCCTGCACCACTTCGCGACCCCCGGCCCCGCCGTGGTGCCAGTTGCGAATCTTGTCCTTGCCCTCACGCACCAGTTTTTTAAACTGTTGATAGTATCCCAGTCGTTCACGGGCATCGGCCGGCAAGGGGCCTAGCTGGTCGAACTCGATGCGAAATTGGGATGTTTGAGTTTGGGTCATGGGGAGCCGATTGAGCTGGTTTCTAATCGGGGCCTGTCTGGATCAATTAACCAAAGAAGGCAAAGGGGGACGATCAATGTGATTGCCGGGCTTTCCAAGTTTTGTTTTCGTGATCTCCATTATAAGGGAAAACAAAGATTTTCAAGCCAGCAAAACGATCAGGGTAGACCAAACCTCCAATCATTTCAACTCCTCAGCCGCCACTCGCCGTGCAGGTAAACTTGCGCACAGTTAGAAGGGTGCCATTAAAGGCTCACTTGGAAATTCTCGAAATCAGAAAAAAAACTGGCGTGCAATCCAGGGTTTGCAGTGGTGCCACTGCCCGTCCTTTTTTTGAAAAACCTTGACGTAAAAACTTTTGTCTTCGCGTTGTTCGTAGTTGTATTTTTTGGCCTCTTCCTCGCCGTTTTCAATCAGAACACACACGGGACGAAATAAAAGAACGGGGATTACCAGTATCGCAACAACCAGCATTCCTAAAGAAATCCAGCGCTTTTTTGCGGTAAACCGAAATAGGAGATAGATTATTGGTAAGGCTAATATTCCAAAGATGAGTATAAAAAGTGACATCGAATAAACCCTCCAGGTATATTTTCCCCGATCCTAACAACTCCCTTAGGTGGGATTGCTCAAAAATATTTAAAAGTGGTCAGAATTTATTCCTTCGGTCTGAAAAACAGCAAAGCCACAGAAAAAATAAGGGTCCCAAAAATCACAAGTCCTATCCCCCCACCGCCCAACATAATGACAGCCCGTGCATAGCCTTCGCTGACTAAAGAGATTTTAAAAACCTCTTCAATGCCTATCAGCACTAGAAATATAAGAGTAAAGAGCAGGGAGGGGATAGCCGAGTATGCCGCATAAAAAACCGTCCCTTTCAGTCGAGAATCAAGACCATTCCGAACCCTTTTAAATTGCCTTACAAACAAGACAACCGGAGTGAACAGAATCAGGAGCGAACAAATCGGAATCAGAATTTCTTCCATAAGGTATATCCTCAACCAGCTGTCTTCTTAAGAGATAAAGAAAAATATGAGCATCTTATGTAGTCAGGATATTAACTGATTAATAAGGAAAGATTGAACAGTAATTTTCAATTTTGTTTTTGCTCCCCCTTCAAAGCCCCGTGGCTTCGCCTTCCCTTTGAAAAGGGGGAATATTGAATCAAAGTCAAAAGCTTTCGTCATTGCGAGGAGTAATCGCGACGAAGGAATCCAGTTTGATAACACTCGTAAAAATCAAAAAATCTCTGGATCGCGTTGCTCTCTTCAGTCGCTCGCGATGACGGGTTTTAAGTCATCCAAAGTAGTGTTGGGGATGTGAACTATCACCTGAGTTAAGAAAAACGGTAGGTTACGAGACAGCGGTTTTATTACCCCTTTATTCCTTTTTTATTAAAGGTTTATAGGGGTTTTATTTTTGAGAAGGGAAAGGTTTTCTTATTTGAGGTGAAAATGGACGGTACCCATTTTAAGGGCCTGTGAACAGGGCGGGCTACTTGGGTGGGGAGTTTGAACGGTGGGATTTAAGGGCTTTTGAAGGTCGTTAGCACACCAGTGAAATACCGTTTCAAGGCCATTTATAAACCTTCCGGAAGCACGTCAGGCTTTTGACTCCAGAAAATATCGGGAGAGTCTGGGTAGTGGCATCCTTGCAAAAATGCCACCACACTTATTTTACAAAGCTTTATGTGATTTTTGAAAATGAAATTGGAGCCATGCCGTTTTGTGGAAAAGTGAAGCCGGGACAAGTCACCCCTCCTCAACCACACTCTTTTTCAGGAAAAATCCGAGCACCAACATGCATATCATTGGGATAAGCCAGACCATAACTATTAGCCCCATCCCGATCCCAGTCCCAATTGCCGAAGCGGCGGCCTCAGTACCAGTTTGAACTTTACCTGCATTCTGAGAAGCCGCAGCAAAAAAACCAGCCATCCCTCCATAAACCATTAATGCTGTCCAGGAAAGAGCCAGGTTTTTAAGGACATTCCAACCACGGCCCCCATCTCTGGTTTCACCAGGTAATAATGGGCGAAAAGCGAAATAGACGGGCAAAAAAACCGGAAGCAAAATAAGTGTACCAACGGGCCATACCAGAGAAGCCCCTCTTTTGTTTGCATCAAAACCATTCCAAATAACCACGACAACAACAACAATCCAATATAGAAAATTCATAATTTCCTCCCAATCCAGACCACCCGACCAATGACACTCATTGATTCACTCCCACCTGGTGTCATAGGGAAAGGCTGGTATTTAGGATTATCACTGACAATAATCAATTCGCCATCAGGCTTTCTTTGAACACGCTTAACGACCAACTGACCAATAGATAATTTTAAACAGTATATACCATCTACCGATATTTCCTGCCTTGAAGTATCGACCAGCAGTTCATCACCTTCAGAAATTGTGGGCTCCATGCTGTCCCCACTTGCCTGGATCGAAACCAAATATTCCTGCTTAATACGAAGTTGATCACGAACCCAATCTGCTCGGAAGGCTAAATGGTCAACAACAGGCTCTTCACGGTTTTCAAATCCCTCGCCACCCTCCGCAGTAACTTGAAGCCTTGGGACATAAATAAAATCATCTTCCGCAACCAAATTTCCAGTCGGTGCTTTGTGGTCACCGGTCAGAAGCCATTCAATAGAGACCGCCGAATCCTTGGCAATACTCAATAGCAGACCGGGTGCAGGGTTTAAAGCGCGGCCAGTTTCAAGCCGACTTATATCATTTTGCTTCACGCCATGCCTGGCAGCAAATACAGGTTGGCTTAAATCACCCCGTAAACTCCGGACCCTCTCCCCAACCTCTTTTAAATCAATATTTTCCATTTTAATTATTTTTTAATTGACAATTACTTAATATTTGGTTTATTTTGCCAAAAGACACTTAAAAACTAATTAAGACACAATTAAAATCTGAGATGAATCTTAATAACCCAGTCAATCAATTAATTGTAGAAAAAGGCCTGACCCAAACGGAACTGGCCGAAGAACTGGGTGTAGACCGTGCCCACCTCAATAAGGTGATTAATTGCACAAGGGAATCCGGCCCACTCCGTTTCCGAATCGCCAGATATTTTGACCGCCCGGAAAAAAAACTCTTTATCAAGAATCAGGCAGGGCGGAAACGGCCCTGACTTCCCGGCCTCGGTGGTAGCCGCCTGGAGAAGCACTACCACCGGGGTTTTAATTTTAACTTATACGTGAATTTTAAAACATGAAAACCCACCGGTCTACGTCAAATAAAGGGAAACGCGCTGACGGCAAAGAATATCAGCAAACCCTCTTCCCAGGAAGTCTGGACGTGGATATCCGAATTAGAGCAGCCGTCAGTGAAGCAATAAGGGTATCAGCAATTGATCGGTGCCAGATTGTTGCCGAGATGTCTCGCCTCACAGGAATCGACCTGACTAAAAGCACACTCGATAACTGGTCCTCAGAATCGCGAGCAAAAACCTCCGAAGGGGTGGATCACAACGGAAATAAAAGATGGGGAATCCCCGCCGAAATGATACCGGCATTTTGTGAAGTCACCGGCGATTTCAAATTAATAGAAATTTTGGCCACCACAACAAACCACCGCCTCCTTAAAAGCAGAGAAGTTGTCCAGTTGGAACTGGATCGAATCAAACGCACAAAAGATCGCCTCGAAAAAAAAGAAAAAGAACTTGAAACCTCACTTCGGGAAGGAAAAACAGAATGAGCCTTGCCGCGAAGTGGGTCAGCATAGATGGCGCGGCCTCTCTGGAGTCCTGCAAATCCCGCGCGATAGAAAAACGGATCCAGAAGGGCAAATACACCACCCGAAAAATAAATGGAAACCAGCAAGGAAAAACCCGCACAGAAATCCGGGCAGATAGTCTCTCAAAAAAAGCACAAAAAAAAGTGCTGGAATTTTATTCATCAAACCCCACCCCCACCGAACCAAAGCAACGCCAGGATACCGGTGGAGGCACGAAAGGGTCGCCTCAGCACAACGGAAGCAAATCGGTTGCCATCGAGTCTTGCACCGCCGAGGCGGCCCTGCCGTGGTTTGATTCTCAACCGCCGGAACACAAAAAAATAATAGAACAGCGCCTGGAAATAATTCAATCAATCGAAAAAGAAATTCAAACGTCGGAATCCAGGACGGCAATTTTAAAAGAATTGTGTACCAAAAATAATATTGGTATCGACACTTTTTACCGATGGCGGAAAGGCTATCAAGAGCATGGACTCCAGGGTCTCGCTTGCAAAAAGTTTGGATCGAGCCGGGCAAAATTAACAAAGGTCCAGCAAGGTTATATCCTCTCACTAATCAAAGACAAGCCCCACCGTCGAATTGAACGCATATTTGAATATGTTGCTTTGAAATTCCCGGAAACAGAAATCTCAGGCTCCACCGTTCGCCGCTTCGTGAATACCTGGAAAAAAAATAACGCGTCACTTTTTAAATTCATTCAAAACCCGGATGCCTGGAAAGGTCAGCACATGGTGGCCTACGGGTCAGAATCTGAAAAAGCCACCTACGTTAATCACTTTTGGGAAACCGATTCGACTCCAGCCGACCTCCTGCTTGCAGACAATAAACGCTATAACATAGCCGGAATGCTGGACATCTATCCCAGAAGAGCCAAGTGTCATGTTTCCAAAACGTCAAACTCTCACGCCATCGCAAATGTAATCCGGGAATCCATAATCGATTGGGGATTACCCACCAATATCGTTTCCGATAACGGCAAAGATTTCACCTCGAAACACGTCAAGACTATTTGTGAATCCCTCGGCATCAATCAGGTTGTGGTCCCGCCCTTCTCTCCAGAAAAGAAACCCCATATAGAACGGTTTTTCCGGACACTCTCAACCGGTCTCTTTGAAGAGCTCCAGGGCTACATAGGCCACAGCGTTGCAGAGCGAAAAGATATCGAAGCGCAAAAAACGTTTGCTCAGCGTTTCATGAGTGGTGGGCAAATTGAATTAAACCTGATGCCGGAACAACTACAGGAAATCATCGACCGGTGGATTGAAAATGTCTATCACCAACGCCGCCACGGTGGAATCAAGATGGCCCCGGAAATCAAGGCCGCGCAATGCACCATGCCAAAGCGTCACGTCGTGAACGTCCGCGCACTGGATATCCTTCTCCAGCCAATGGGCACCCGCATAGTTCAGAAAAAAGGAATTGATTTTGAAACAGGGATTTATGTCAGTCCCAATCTGGTCAGTTTCGACGGTCAAAAAGTAAAGGTCCGCGTCTCTTCTGAATCAGCTGGGCAACTTTACGTTTTCAACCTTGAAAACGAATTCCTGACCACCGCTATTGATTCGCGTCTTGTGGATTTCACCGCAGTCGAATGGCGTGAATTAAGAAAAGCCCAGCGCGCGATTTTGAGAGAGCAAAAAAATGCCATCGAAACACTGACCAACAACCCAATGATGGACCTGATCGAAAACGCCGAAGGCACCAAAAAAATTAAAGGCATCAAGAAGCGTAAAGCAGTCCACCTCAAGGAAGCCAACGCCGCACTGGAAGGCGTAGGACTAAAGCCAACTCAATACAAGTCAATCGCAGAGCAGGAAGCTGAACGCAAAGGCCGAGACCTGGAACAAACCGACGAACTGGATTTCGTTGATGATTTGGAAATTCTCGACCAGGAATTAAATGATGATGACGACTCACTGGACTTTCTTGACGATATCGCCATCAACGGGTAATTGAAACGGAGGAACCAATGGAAAAAGCTTTAGAACCACAAGAGAGAACCGCGCGCAAAAAAGTAGAGGAGTGGGTAGCAAAGCCCGGAAACTCAAATAACCGGTTTGCCTCAGCCGCAGGAATTTCCGCCGCAACCCTGTCCGCCTGGATGCGCGGCACCTACAAAGGCTCAAATAAAAACGTCATTGAAAAAATAAATCAATATTTCTCACTGGAAGGCGAGCGACAAGCCGTCATCATCGAAACAGAATATGTCCTCACCCGCCAGGCAAAAACAATAGAACGCTTCTGCGTGATGGCCCACGCCTATAACCAGATATCAGTCATCGTTGGAGATTCCGGCCTCGGCAAAACAACCGCCTTGAAGATTTACTCCCAAAAGCCAAATACCTATTACATCAA
This sequence comes from Nitrospinaceae bacterium, assembly GCA_029261615.1. The sequence goes on along the minus strand of JAJDAX010000260.1, from coordinate 7,667 downwards.
GTGCCACCCATACATGCGCGGGCGCGTGTCCTTTCTTCAACAAATCGCACTCTCACTCAACCTTCCGACCGCCGGTAATCAGATAGTCCTTTTTAACCGGATATGTGACCTTGCCTCAGCCGGTGGAAAAATGCTGATCCTTGATGATGCCCAGGCACTCAATCCAGACAGCGGACCAAACACCACCATATTCGAAGTGATCCGAGCCCTGCATGATCTCGGAATGGGAATCGTGATCGCCGGGAACAATAAAGTCCGCGACTCAGTAACCACTAAATCCGATGAAAGCTTTTACCAGCAAATGGCGGCTCGCATGAACGTATTAGTGGTTGAGCCAAAATTCAGCGAAAAGGATTTTGACCAGGTCATTCATGGGCTTATGAAAGGGCGCTTGAAAAAAGAAGAATTCGAATACCTCCTCACAATAGCCAATCAATATTACGGCGGATTGCATCTTGTAATCCGCATCCTCACTTTGGCCGTAACACGCGGTCAAAAACAAAACACCCCCATGTCCAGGCGGCTCCTGGAAGAGGCGGCGAAACATTCTATTTCCCAACTCAAGCCGCAATACAGGACAAGCAAAAAAGGAGCAAAACGAAATGCCTCAGAAACTAAAGAAATTGATTCAGATAACCAACATCTCGACGAAGAAGAAAAGGTGCCACAAACTTGTGTTGCGTAAATCTGAATTTGAACTTTCATTTGAAGAAATTCTCGAATTACGTGATGAGCTCACAGATTACGTTGAAGACACCCCATTGCCAGAACCGGGTGAGCCCATCCGGTTTGGCGGTGAATCGTGATGCGGGACTGGCAGGTCAATGCCTATCCCCTGCCGAAATCAAAGTTCAAACGAGTCCGCCGCATCCTCGGAAAGTTTATGTGGAAGCGCAAACCCGTACTTGAGTCAAAGAAGGTCGAAGCGGAAATTGTCAGGAACAACACAGAAAAAAAAGGAGGTCGTTGTGAGTAAGTCAAAGAAAAGCCCTAAGGTTGGGATCGAAACGACGGAGCAGGCGGTAGCGGCTCTTAAGCGTTGCCATGCAATCGATATGGATTTCCAGTACTGGGGTCAATCCGAAGCCAGGGCAATTATGAAAGTTAAGGAAAAATTCGATCAGAAACGGTCAGAGGGTGATTCGGCTGGTATGACCGCTGAAAGAAATCGGCTTGTTAAGGATTTAAAAATATATGCAGAAAAAGTCCGGAAACAAACAGGCAAACAAACCTTCAAGCTTCGATACGGTTCACTTGTTTTTCACGCCGGGAAACCCGCTGTCTCCCTGCTCACGAATATTTGTAAAACAGCCGATGCCGTGATTGCCCGACTTAAAAGGTTGTCCGATGGTCTTTACATCCGGACGGAAGAAAAGCTGGATAAGGAATCTATCCTCCGTGATTTCGCAGAAGGCGCTATAGACGGAATATATCTCGAATCTGTCGGTTTAAAGGTAGGTCGGAAAGAAACCTTCACGGTCCAGACGGATGCCGAAAAGGAAATGAAAGAGCGCCTTAAAAGGATGGATGCAAATCTGAAATGATTGTGATGGTTAAACCAGCGTCATCAAAAAGATTTAACTTTGAAAAATTACAAATGGAGCTCGACCTCAAATGAGCGATTCAAAAGAAATGCTAATACAAAATACGGTGCGACTCGTGAGCACACTGGACGATGGAGATGGGTCTTTACGTCGAGACCTTTTTAAAGCCCTGGTCAAAAACAAACCTCTTACCGATGAAGAATGCCGAATCGTCTCAGTTGATCAAAGCCGATACGGTGGCCTTATCGAAACAAGAGAACAGGCCATAGAGTTTATTGTGGAGGCCGCCAGGCGCTTCGGGTTAACTCTCCTGTACATTTTTAAATCTGAAAAAGCCGCTGCATTTATTTCCATTAAAAAACCCGGTGACTCCCGGTTTTCAAACAACTAATCACCGCAACCCACAGGAAAAGCCTGACTGGCGTAATTCGCCTGCGATTCCTGAAAGATTTCACCCGGTTCGTCCACCTTAAGAAGGAAGGTGAATAATGAACGCACTCCAGGAAGAACCCATCACGGGTGATCAGGTCAAACTGATTCATACCCTTGCCGGAGCAATCGCGAAAACCCAGCCATTCACGGAAGATTCCAGACGGGACATGATGCAGGGGCTTTTCGGTGTGAGGTCCAGCAAAGACCTGACCAAGGTTCAGGCGACACAATTTATAAAACAATTGAAAAGCCTTGAAGATGCGCCTCATTTCAAACCCGCGCAAAAACCGGTATCAAAAAAGAAACTGCCACAAGCTCCCGCCGATCCGGATGCCCCGATCAAGGAAACTCAACAGCACGTTATCGATTGTTTCTTTCAGTTTTTTAACTGGTCGAGCAAGGCAAAGATCGATTTCACCAGACGAATCGTGAAACAACCCTGGCCTCAAACGCACAGGCACGGTCAGAAAATAATTTACGCATTGATCGCTTCCCTTGCTGGTGACCTGGTGAAAGCAATCCGAGCGCTGCGCCCGGAGAGTCTGACCGAATGGGAACTCCGGTTCATGGGGGATGCAGAAGAAAAGCTGATCCACTTTATCCAGCAAGGTCGCAAGCGTGGCCACCGCACCATGCCAAAAGTTTCCATGACAAAACTATTCGAAATTCTGGAGAAGAGAAATTGAAAATGACTAACGCCGTGGGGCGGGAATACAAATTCGCCCAGAGTGGATTTTGTGCAAACCAACCACCTCGCCCCACGGCAAATCAGGAAACCCAATGCACCCTTCACCCAAAAAATTCAAACCCTGTTCAAACCCGGATTGCAAAGATGAAGCAAAACCGGATTTCCCTTTCTGCGTCAACTGTCAATGGATGATGCCGGACCCTGAACGGATGGATATGCATAGAGCACAGAAATACAGGAACGAAGTAGGACGCTTCCCGAAGGATTACATCAGGCGACTTGGCAAAGCAATCAACGCACTAAACAAAGAATTAAAAAATCGAGGGAATATAGATCATGTGTAGCCCCTATATTGCCGAGTTCGCATTTCTCGCGGGTATTTTAGTGGCGGGATTCGTGGTCGTTTTGACTTTTAATTTTTACTCAAAGACGAGGTGATGAGCCTTTTATATTGTGCTCAATGGCAAATAAACGATAAAAATCAGAAGAAATAAGAAAAAACCTTTACCACAAAATCCATAAAGTCGAATAAAAAGCATATGCAAATAATTAAACCGAAAGCTAATGGAAGCGCCACATCAAATAGCAAAACTCTTTTAGTAAAATTATCAAACGCCTTGAATTCAGAAGAGCGGACAAGGATGTCTTTGTTTTCTAGGTTTTCAAAATCATTTTCAAATTTGATGACTTCATTGTCCTTAATTAATGAGTTTGACTTCACATGTGAAAGAAGCCTTTTGTATTTCCCATACTCACTTAATTCATAATTTTGTTTGATTGGATTATTTGTTGGGGTTTCAGTCGCTAACATGTCATTAAAAAATCGTTCCTGTTTATCAAAATCTCTTTTGTCTCTGATCCATTTTTTTTTAATTCTGTTGATTTTCCACCAAGGGAAGACTTCTGAAAAAATAATTACTAACCATTCGCCCCATAAATAAAATAAAAATATGGAAATTATTGACAATGCTTGTTGCGGAGTTGCCTCGATTAAAAGTGGTAGGATTTTGATTCTTTCAATTTCGGATCCAAACACTTTAACAATCAATCCAATGGTGCAGACAAGTAATAAATTTCGCCTAACTTTTAAAGCGTTCTCGTTTAAAGGGGACTCGAGTTTAATTTCGGGTATTTCCATGTTGGGATTTTGGATAAGGTGAAGTGTGATTTTAACTCAAGAGAATAATGCTTTGAAAACTGATGAAATAAAAGCTTTAAGGTCACTCATGAAGTATATGCACATAATTAAACCAAATAATGTAGGGAAGCCAATATCAAAAAATATTATTTTCCTATTGTTCCATTCTACTGCTCTGTTATCTGCATCCTTCATTCCTTGCTCTATTTCACGGTCTTCCGGGGTCAAGTCGGCATGAGCTGCCTCTGCAAGCTGGGCAGAGGGGGTTGGCTCCCTGGAATCATCTCGAATTTTCACAAGTTTTTTTATTCTTATTTCCCCATTCAAATGAGGGTAACTTTCAGGGAGCGCATAATTCAACCACTCAAAAAATAAATAAAAAATAAAAACCGCAAAAATGGAACGGGCTTCTTGTGCGCTCGCATCCACGAGCCATTTAAATAATTTTAAATCATAGGTTTTAATTATCAATCCACCAGCACAGGCAAACAGGAGATTCCGCCTGATCTTTAAAGTGGTATCAGACAATAGCGGTTCAAATTCGGTTCGTCTCCAGCCCATATACAAATTATAGCCAAACCGAAAGGAAATAAATAGTGTCTTCAAGCCAGCAATTAGAATTCAGTTTTGGTCGTCTCCAGCTGAGCCGGTTTAGCCCGGAGTCTGCACCGACCGCTGAACGGCGCTGGCTTGTGCGGGATTATTGGTTGCGAGGCGGGACAGGGATGTTTTGCTCCCCACCTAAAACCGGGAAGACTTTCATAGCCCTTGATATGTGTCTTTCCATTGCATCCGGGCTTCCATTTCTTGAGGAATTCCCCGTAGCCCAGGGTCCAGTCATTATTTATTCCCCGGAAGGCCCGAGACAGGAACTCCAAAGGCGCATGATAAATATTTGTGAACGTCGTGAAATTGATTTTTACAGGCAGGAAATAATTAACATCGATACCCCGGTCAGCCTTGAGGATGATATCGATCAGCAAGATATAAGCCGGGCCATCCATGAGGTCAAACCCAACTTTGTGCTATTTGATCCACTCTCCCATTGCTTCGGTGGTGATGAAAATGGGGCGAATGAGATTAAGTCTGTTTCAAGGTGGCTCACTGTGCTGGCTCAAATGACGGATGCCGGGATCATGGTTTGTCATCATTCCACTAAAGCCAAGAAAAAGGCTGAGTTACTGGATAGCATCCGGGGTTCCGGAGCCTTGAGCGGATTCGGTGACCATTATTTATTTCTCGAAAACAACCCCGATAAAAGCCGCTCTTTATTGTCCATTCAAAAGCATTTTAAAGAGGCTCCTGAATTGGTTTTGTCGATGAATGATGATTCCGGGTTTAGGATCGAATCTGAAGGAGTCACCCAAATGCAGGCACCTGTAGACCGTGCTCTGCAAGTGTTGGCCTTCCTCGATCACCAGGGGGAAAAACAAACGATCACAGTTATTCGTTCGACCTTGGGCGGCGATACCCATAAATACGCGGGAATCATAAGCCAGTTGGAAAAGGACCGATACTTGACCCGCTTGAAAGTCGGTGGGGTGAGGATCACAAAAACCGGGAAAGAATACTTAAAACGATCTGGTGTGGTGTGGGATGCGTCTATAGGCGCGACTCACACGACACCACAGGGGAAAGCAGGTGAAAAATGAAACCTAAATGGTTGTTAGATCGGGTACAGAAAACTGAACAGTTACCGGAGAAATTCCAGGCGATCGCTATCCAAACCGCTGAACGCCTTCAATCCAGAAAGATTGAAAAAGGCCTGGCTGAGCAGTTGGCCGTTCATATTGTGATCGACCTGATGGCCGAGTTTGGGGGGCAGGAAATTTATTTCAATAAGTGTATGGAGAGCTTCAGGCATGAACGGGACGCAGAAATCCGGGACCGGTTCCGTAGGGCAAAGGCAACAGCCATTGCTGATGGTGTCGCCTTCAAACCCTATCTGGAACGTCTGTGCCGGGAGTTCAACCTAACCGAGCGCCAAGTCCGGGAAATCGCCCAGGACCACGAAGGCCAGGGAGAGTTGTTTTAAAGGTTATCAACGTCGGTATTCGGCCAGAAGCGGACGTTCAGCTTAAGAGCGTTTAACAGGAAATATCTCTTAGTTCTTTACATAAAATGCTGCTGGTATTCATGCATTTTAGTTCTGATTTGGGTCACTTGCGGGCCCACGCTGTGACGATCAAAGGGGCGATGGCCAGCAAAAAACAAACATTAGGATATGGTGCAACTATCAAGGGAAGGTTGCTGACCTCAATACCCAAACCTTGGGTGGGTGCAAGGATTATTGTTCAGTTATTTTTCCTGTTTTGATATTAATAGCGAGCCGTCTTTTCTCAACGGTCTTAATAATAAAATTTCCGTCAGCATTGAAACCCTCATATGTGCCCCAATGAAAATGAGAAACCGTTCTTTCTAATTTGTCAAAATCTTTAATTATATCTATCAACTTTAAAGAAAATTGCAGTTTTCCACCTTTCCAAATTCTTAGCATAACTGTGGAAATATCATAATCAATGGGGAGGAGATTAAATCCCAAAAAAGGCTCCACAAAATATTGGCCTCCATTAGATAAGAAGCTCCATTGCCGCCACCCTTTTAAGCGCCAAAGTGGCTCACGCATATTCCTTCCTAACTCATTATTGCCTGTTTCGTAAACGCTCACCCCCGCCAGAGGATCAACGACGGCACAGTGTTTTGCGTTTTTTGAGCAAACCATATATTGATATGGACGCCGTAGTGGGGTGTCAGCAAAGGCGCTTCCAGTGATATTTGGCAATATCATTACAAATGTAAGAGTAAAAGCAATTTTTAAAATACTCTGATTCATAATTTAAATAGCTCCTTATAGATTAATTTCCTCAAAATAATGTCGGAAGCTGGATGAACATTAGGGTGTGGGGCTTATCAAGACTTTTATTATAAATGAACGTCCGCTTTGGGTCCAGACTGTGTGAAAACTCAAAACTAACTCCAAATAGAGGATGCTTGCCCCCTTCCTAATATGCTGATCGTAGCTCTACGAGCTTCTGGCGGAGTCGGTTTTCTGTAAGGTGTCTTGCTGTCCGGGTTTTCACACAGTCTGGGCCAGAAGCGGACATTTCACTTCCAAAAATACAGACCATATATAGTCGTAGACCAAAGGGTGAACCCAATCCATGCTTATCCGTTCAGGGCATAAAGATTAAAGTTGGGATTTGGTCAAGTTCCGATTCGCGTTCAAGGTTTCAGCATCTCTGCTGATGTGGCCACCCGCTTGCCCCGAACAATGGGTTTCTCCTCCACATAGATCCACTCCCGATTGAGTCTCTTGTCATCACGGAGCCCGGACAGCAGAGCGTCGAACGTTCCTGCGTCAGCGTCCCCAAATTCGAAATAAGTCATGAAGTCTTGGCCCTGATCGATGAATCGTGAATGATAGAGTTTACGAAAGATGCGGTTGATGTATTTGAACCCCACCCCATTGTGGCTGAGATGATCTTTGCCAAACTGCGCGGGATTTCCAAAAAAATAGCTCTGGCGTTTTTCCTGGGTGAGTGCCCACCATGCAGGGGTCTTGGATAAGGGGAACACCACCGCGTTTGGTTGCTCTGTTCCAGTACCTCTCTTAGGTGCATTTTCCTTGAGCCGTTGGAGTGTCGCGGCGTCGGTGTAGTTTAATTGCCGGGTCACGGCAAACCGTGTTTCTACTCTGTAAACTTCTCCTGCCAATTTTGACAGTGTGTCGGCGTACTGATCCAAAGTCTTTTTGTTGATGGACTCCGCCCGGATCAATCCCACCGGCTTTTCAGAGATCGGGTTGCCGTTCAGAGAATATTCCACGGCGCGAATGAACTGGACCGTTTCGGTTTTGCCCTTTTGC
>JAJDAX010000259.1 GCA_029261615.1 Nitrospinaceae bacterium | reverse complement strand
TACTGATCTAAGAAAAATAAAATAGAAAATACTATATCTTTTGGAAAATGGATAATATCTGCCCAGTGGAATCTTCGCTATTGGTACTTTTTTTCTTAAAATGATATCCTTAAACATCCGTAGATATAAAAACCAACCCATCACTTCCTGACCATGCGCGAAACCCTTAAAACATTCTGGTCCAATGTTTTTCTAATCTCACTGTTAGCAGGAGTGGGCCTTGCCAGCCCTGTCCAGGCCGGTACACAATTGGGTGAGATCGTTATCGATGTGGTGACGGAGGAAAACCCTTACGACGGATATTGGGAATGGTATGTCGAACATATCCGGAAGAGGGGTGATTTTGATAAAGAGCTGACTCTGGCCCGCATCCAACTGGTTCAAGGAGCCTCTGAAATAGGATTGGCAAAAGCGGAACTGTTTAACCTCGCCAAGATGCGAATGGAATGGTCTGCGGTCAAGGATGAATCGATAAATTACGCGGGATGGAATCTCGGAAAATATTTTGAAAGTGCCGTCGTCGAAACAGCCAAAGTGGGTCCCAAAGCCCGTCAAGCTAACGAACGATTTGGTAAAAAGCATGATGAAAATATTCGCTCATGGCAAAGAGTGCAAAAATCTGAAATCGATCGAATCCTCCAGGCACATTCTCTTTTAGTTTCCAGTACGAAAGCACAACTCAAAAAATCAAAAGATGAACGTCCTACCCTGGCCAAAGAATTGTCGCGGTTGGAACAACAGCAAAAATTGCTTCCCTTGTTCCTTTACGACTATGCCGGTTGGCATGCCCCGGACCAACTTCCCCGGCTTATCAAAGATTTTACTGCCAGGGAACTGCTGGACCGCGATTTGGAATTTTTGTTAAAGGCAAAAGCCAAGGTGGGCGATGCCCAGGAACTTGAACGGCAGGCATTCTCCGAGCGCCTTAAACCTTCAGCGGACAATAAACAGCGCGCCCTCCTGGCTCGCGCGACGATCAAAGGCGACCCTCTGGGTTATATGGCAGGGCGCAAAACCGTCACCGATATTTTAAAGACTGTGACTGTTGCGGACGTCTACCAAACCACGTCTCAAACTCAACGCCTGGATGCCATCGCCCTGTTACGCGAAATTTTACGAACTAACCGGAATCATCCCGAGGCCAGAGCCCTACTCCTTTCGCAGGAATACTATTGGCTAAAACGAATCGCGCAAAAACTCCAGGGCCAGAGTGAAATGGCCATGAGCGCGTTTTCACAATATATGAAGAACAGGGGATTCGATCCCATCCACCGGGAAGGCTGGTGGCCCTGGTTGAAAGACTATGCCAGCGCGGTCTGGGGACTGGGCCCCATTTCGATGTTTGCCGGGGTACCGGGAATCGACCTTCCAGGCGCGAACGCCGAACTTGCGGGATCGCAAGTCATGCAGGCGGCAAAATACCAGGTGGCGTTGATTGCGATCATGCGTCTGGTAAAAGCCGACCACACTCTGTCCGAACTCAAGGCGATGGATTCGGGCACTTTGCAATCCCTGCTACAGAAATACTGGGCGTTGAGCGCAAAATCGAGTTCCAAGCATCGTAAGTCGGTCACAAAGATCGCCGTCGATATCCATGAAACCTTACGAGGGCTTAAAGATCTTGACCGATTATCCACCGATGACGGTGACCGGTTTGGATTTGCCCAGGACGTCAATGAATTCTTTGCCAAGAATTATTTCGTGCCGGTGGATAGCCGTTATCAGTCCTTCGAGTGGTTTGGTGATCTTTTGAATGTGCATAACGTTGTGACGTTATGGGGGCCGGGGGCCATTACAAAGGTTGGGGGAAAATGGTCTCGCATGCCCTATTTGTCCTTCGCCCAACAGGATAAGCTGCAAAAAGCCGGGCATACCCTGTCAGCGCTATCGCAATCAGCCATCAGCCGGGTTCTGGACTCACAGAAGGTGATGGTCTATGGGTACAACCTCGACACGATCGGTCACATGGTCCGGAATTCCAAATCGGTCGAGTTGTTGGGGAAAGCGCATGACGTAGCCACAAAGGCTCTTTTCACGGGAAACGCCTTCACCAATTTATTGGATGGTTCATTAAGACTCACGGCCGCCTTCTTTATCAACCATGCCGTCACTGAAGCCGCCAAGTCAACCGGAATTCCCGGAATGGCCCTGCTCACCGAATTACTCATGAGCTATGAAGTGCCCTCGGGAATGTATGACTACCTTGTGTTAAAGGCACCCGCGACTCCCCTGACTGGAATGATCCAACCACTAAAACGATATCGCCAGCATATTCAGGGAAATCAACGGCTGGCCCTGGAAGCGCAAGACGGGGTAGACACCGCCGCAGAATTGCTCCGCTTCGCGCGTCGGGAAACAATAGATGCGGCTGGCGTTGGTAAAATAGATTCTGAAAACCTTTCACGTATAAAAGCACTGCAAAAAAAACTGCAGAGACACCGCCTTGAACAGATGCATACAATAAGCGGAGGGGGTGATTCAGTGGTACCTCCTCCTTCCCAGGGGCAATCTATTGATGA
>JAJDAX010000258.1 GCA_029261615.1 Nitrospinaceae bacterium | reverse complement strand
GCTCGCCCTCCCGGAACAGGAAGGGGATTTTTTCTTTGGCATCACCGTAGGCGACCCGGATGTTGGTCAACCCATAACGCGACATACGGGTGAACAGACGGCGGATCCCTTTGTGATAAAAATCCATGCCGATTAAATTGTTATCCGGGTGCTGTACTGCCATGTCCAACAGGAAACTTCCGGTGCCGAAACCAATCTCGAGGACAACGGGATGGTCGTCTCCGAATTGCTGAGGCCAGTCCGGGTATTCTTCGGGATCAAGAAAGTAAGGGTTTTCATCGGCGATGGTTTCAAATTTCAAAAGCGGTTTTGACGACATAAAAACAAATTTCTTTCCTTTAAATTAGTAAATTGATCAGGTGGAGTGAGGTGAGCTGGGCATATTAGAACAGGAAGAGTCAAAAAATTTTAGAGAGGCACAGGAGTTATTCCGAGCTCGTTTCGTGGATGGTGACCAGAAGCGTCACTTCAAAATAGAGTTCATTACCGCCGAATTTCATGATGACCTCATCGCCTTCTTTTTTACCCACCAGGCTCTTCCCAATGGGAGATGCAGGGGAGATGCGGCCTGTATCAGGATCGACTTCTTCGGGAAACACCAGATGGTAAATTTTATCCTCATCGGTGTCCAGGTTTTTCAGGTGAAGTTTACTACCCAGTCCTGCCCGGTCTTTTGGGAGACGGGCAACATCGAGTTGCATGACATTGCTGATCCGGCCCTGTAGTTGGGAAATACGGGATTGAAGAAACATTTGGCGTTCCTTGGCTGCCTTGTATTCCGCGTTTTCACTGAGGTCGCCCATATCTGTTGCAGTTTTAAGTGCCTTGGGAATATCTACCTCAAGCTCCCGTTTAGATTCCATCAATTCGTTTTCAAGTTTATCTAGAACCGGCAACCTCATACATCTGTCTCCATACCAGAGGGTTGATTTGATCTGATCAGGGGGCAGGCATTGCGATGACGAATGCCCCCTGGTGACCGAGTCGGCGTAAAGTATCCATCCGTCGCTGTGCCAGGTCAAATGTATTATAGGCTGTGGTCACCACACGGTAAAGAGGCAGGCTGGATTGATTGGCATTAATCACCTGACCATCTCCCAGCTTGTTTGCCATTTGTCTAGCGTTGTGCAGGTTCTTGAATACACCAACCTGTACCGTATAAGTTTGTTGAAATTTAGCGCGAACCGGTCTCCCACCAGCTGAGGCAGGGTGATGTGATTTGAGTACCTGGATTCGGACAGGGACGGTTCCATTTTCCACCATATCCAGCTTTATCCCAGCGCCATAACTTAAATCAATTATCCGGTGTCCCACGAAAGGACCCCGGTCGTTGATTCTGACGATAACGGATCGGTTGTTGAGTTTATTGGTTACGCGGACCCTTGTGTTAAAAGGCAGCGTTTTGTGAGCCGCTGTCAGGGAATGCATATTGTAAGTTTCGCCATTGGATGTTTTTTTGCCATGGAATTTTGGGCCGTACCAGGAGGCAACCCCCTCTCGCGAATATCCGGAGGCATCTGCAACGGGATAATAGGTTTTGCCGTCCACCCGATAAGGGATCGATTGTTCTTCAATAGTGCGTGGATTAGGCTTGTAAACTTTTCTATCAGGTGATTGCGTCACCGGCCCGGATGAACGAAACTCTTTTTCCGGGGAATAAGTGCTACAACCTCCAAAGAATGCAACGATTGAAAAATAAGCGAAAATAAGTAGGAATGATTTCATAGGGAAGAGAGTTTTGAAGGGTAGACTCTGGACAAGTGGTTAAGTGGACGTCTTGTGAATGTTAGGCAAGTTGCCGTAAAGATAGCCTAAGCTTTTTAAAATCAGCCCTTTATTAGACAAGGGTATTTTATCCGCTCTGTTTTCCGGGGTCAAACCAAAAGAGCTTTGGGGAAGTGACAGTGAAACTCATTGATTTAGCTTGACCTAACTGGTCCAACTAAACCATACTAAATCCCTTTTTTAGCGTTGGCTGGGGAATAGTAGAGACGGCAGAAGATACCCGATGCGCGATGAAATATTAAACAGGATGGGAGAAAAGGGCAATATTCCACCATTGCCTGATATTTTAATCCGCTTGGAAGCCAAAATTGACGATCCAAGCGGCGAATTGGATGATATTGCCCAATTAATAGAGACCGAGCCGGTATTGGCAGGTCGCTTGCTGGCGTTGTCCAACAGTGTGTTTTTTGGCGCTGGACGGGAAAAAATTCTGTCACTTAAAGGGGCAGTGCTGAGGTTGGGCCTTAAGCTGGTTCTGGATTTGGCCTATACGCTGGAATTGCCGCGGATTTTTTCGGGTGTTGGTCCTTTCAAGCAGGACAAGTTTTGGAAGCATTCCCTGGCTGTCGGGGTTTTATCGCGACACATTGCTGGTAGCTGGGATCCGGAAAGACGGGTAGGAGAGCAGGCCTATCTTGCCGGTTTGATGCACGATATTGGGATTCTGGTTTTTTATTTTCTTATCCCAAAGGAATACAAAAAATTTCTGAAAGATATTCAGGAACAAGAATTGCCGCTTGAAATGCTTGAACGGGAAACTTTTGGAATCTGCCACGCAGAATTAGGATCAGGGTTTATAAAAAAATGGTGGCCGTTGGACGCTGAGGTGGTTGAGGCGGTGGGTCGT
>JAJDAX010000257.1 GCA_029261615.1 Nitrospinaceae bacterium | reverse complement strand
AGTTCAACGGCAGTTTCACTCTTTCCGGTGGCGGTGGGACCGGCCAGAATAATTAAAGGATTCATAGATTTTTTTCATGGCGGAGGTGTATGCGCCATCCTCCTCATAAATAAAAAACCGGTCTTCCTCGCACAAACCGTTATTTTGGCCGCGTTGGGCGAGGATCAGAAAAAACCGTGCGGGTAATGTTTTATTGCCACAAACCTGACGTATCCGGATGGGTGCCAGGCCGTTGGTTAATAGAGCCTGTTTGACTTCTTCCAAACGCTCTAAAGGATACGCCAGCGCTAGTTTGCCTCCGGGATTAAGGTGCTGTGTGCTCCGGCTTACAAGCGCCTCAAGCGTTAGAGCAATTTCATGCCGTGCCAGTGCTTTTTCCTGATCCGGATTGATGCGTCCGCTATTGAGTTTTCGATAGGGTGGATTGCTGATGACCCAATCGAAAGTTTTATCAGGATGCGTTTCAGACCATTTTAGAAAATCGGCGTGGATCAGGTTGACTCGGTCCTGCGCTCCGTTGTCTATTAAATTAGAGTGCGCTCTCTGGATCAGGGATTCTTGAATTTCGACAGCACTGATAAAAAGTTCCGGCTGCCGGGTGAGCATGAGCAACGGAATAATTGAACAACCGGTGCCGACCTCCAGGCATAGGCTTCCTGATGCGGGTCTGGCAAAATCTGCCAGAAGAAAAGGCTCCATTGAAAAACGATAGCCTGTCCCATTTTGTTCGAGAACCAAACTCACAACATGTCCAGATAAACGTTAACCCATTAATAATATGGGCCATCGGCCTCTTTAGCGCACAGTCTAGCCCAATCGGGTCCCGTGCACAAGGTTTGGAAGGAGGGGATTCGTCATGAAAGTGATTGATTTTAAAGAAGCTTTGTTCTTATAATCGGATAGCCGGACCGCTTTTGGATTTCATTTGAACAGGCTGGATGGGGGAACGCCATGGATTTTATCAAGAATTTGTTGAACGAAGGGCAAATGATGGGTGTTGGATTTTTCTTCGTCGGGGTATTTTTATTGAACTGGTGTGCCAAAATGGAGCGGCGCGATTACCAGGTGATGAGGGACCCCAAGCTCAAATGGGAGATGATTGACAAAGATGAGAAACGCACCAAGGACTTGAAAAAACAATCAGCGCGTGGGGCCTTTTTGACCCTCGCAGGGTTGGGATGCGCCTTATACGGTGCTGTCACCTTCTTTATGAATGTGGAGTAGGGCACGAACAAAACGCCCATAGATAAAAAATACTTTTTTTAACCGATAAACCGGGACCAGCGTGAATATTTTTTTGTGAGTAGCCAGACCACCGGCTCGCCGGAGCACACCAGTGGGTGATGCCTGTGGGCGAACACCAAACCTGCTTCCGGCGCCATAATTTCCTCCAGAACTTTCCCATCGTATAGACCCCGTACTTCGCCCAACTTTTGCCCCGCTTTAACTGTCACATTCGTTTCCACTTCATTCAGAAAAAAACCTGCCTGCTGGCAATGCACAGTTGTTTCCCCATTGGTTCCATAAAGAACGGTGTCGGTTTTATTGTCTTTTTTCTCGGGGTGCGTCAACAGTCCGGTACTGAGAAGAAAATTCAAGAGTCCCTCGTACAGCCTGTCGCCACAAGCCTTGTCCAGAATGGTCGCGCCGCCGGTGCCGATTGCCAGAGATTTAAGATCGCAGTCGTACCATTGCTTGAGTAATTGCAAATTGGACAGAGGGTTTTTTTCATCAAGAACAGCAACCTTGAGCCCCAGGGAGTGCGCCAGTCTTTTTAATTTTCCGTCGGCCTTTAACAGGCGTACATGAGGCATTTCCTGTCGCCATCGTTCCGGTCCCTGGAGCGAAATGGCGTAGTCTGAACGGACCGTATGCTGAAGGAGGAGGTTGCACAGTTTTTCCGTAAGTTCTCCTTCGATGGTTCCGGGAAACGCAACGTTGGTGTCCAGGTGGTCGAAGTTCCAGGTCGGTGCCCCGGCTTCCATTGCCCTGAAATGAATCACGGGAAATAGTTGAATGTTGCCAGTCAACTGGTAACCGTCTTCATTCCCGTTAACAACCTGATCGAGAAAGGCAGCGAGCCGCATGACGGTATAAAGACCCGTCAGGCTGTGACCGTGCAGACCAGTTACGATGGAAACCGATTCCGGGATTTCCTCTTGCCCGGTCCAGGTGCGTTTGTAGAGGGTAACGGGTTCTCCAAGAGGCGATGCGGTTTCGAAAAGTGTTTCCATCACGGCGGAGGTTCCTTTTCCAACGCGATCCTCGCCAACAGCGACCCGGCATACGTGATGGGGTGCTCCCTCAGGGTGAATAGCAGTCCGGATGCAGATGCCTTTATCTCTTCCAGAACTTCTCCCCGCACCGGGTCCACGATGCTTCCGATCTGTTGGTTCTCGCCTACAAATTCACCCAAATGGGTATCTGAAACAAACAGCCCCGGTTGGCTGGCGCTGACCGACACGACCTGATTGGCTCGGACAGGCAAAGGATTTTTCAATCGTCCAGGCACTGAAATGTTTTTACTCAGGATGCCGGTTTCTTTCATGAGATGGATCAATCCTGCAAACACCTGGTCGCCAAATTGGTGGGTGACTCGGTGGCAGATTCCAGTCTCCATCACGAGGGTGAGGACTTTTGCCTTATTCAGATTGTATCCGAGAGTTGCGGCAAACAAGTCGGCCATGGCGTGCGTCCAGATTAAATCAGTATTGGTGAGCATGGCCAGCGGTGTCAGGGAAGACGACCATTCATCTATCATTCGGACCTGGGGCAACTCCCGAAGATGCAGATTGCTCGCATGAAAATCGACTGCAATATCAGCATGAGACTTGATGTCATCCAAAAGTTTGGATGAGAATTGCGCCGTGAGTCCGGTTGCCCGAGGCAGCCCGAAGGTTCGGTTCATGTCGATGCCGTGGCCCGGCCATAGCCGGGAGGCGTGGTTCAGTGCCGGTGGATTAACTGCAGGGTAGACGTGTACTTCACCCAACAGGGATGAAGGATTGTGTTCTTCAATTTCACGCAGGAAATTCAGGAGTTTGTGTCCAACATACAGGCCTTCCAATTCATCGCCATGCAACCCTGTGATGAAAGCCATTCGTGGAATGGAGTTTTTTTTCTGGGAAGGCAGGAAAGACTGGCGCAGAAGTTCTACCCGGGTCAAAAACGGGGTTTCAAATGAAGCGACGACCTCCGTTTTCATTTTGCCCCGTCGTCGGGTGATCCTGTTTTCTTATGCGGGTTGCGGCCTTTTTTGGGTTCGATGTTGAGTGCGTCAATCTTCCTTTTGAGGGTGTTGCGATTGATTCCCAGAGCTTTGGCTGTGGCCACCTGGTT
>JAJDAX010000256.1 GCA_029261615.1 Nitrospinaceae bacterium | reverse complement strand
GATTTCATTGAACGGGAATTCATACTCCAGTCGCACCGTTTGAGGCGTGAGGTATTCCATTTTTGTCTGCAACCCGCGCCGCTCAATGGCGATCTGCATCAGGGTGCCCACAAATTCTTCTGGAGTGATGATGGTGCCTTTAATAAAAGGCTCTTCCAGGTGATCAAGGTTGGAAATTTCCCTGAGCTTGACCGGATTGTCCAACATCACCGTATCACCATCGGTGGTGTGCACTTTATAAATTACCGTCGGTGCGGTGGTGAGCAGTGCCAGGTCGAATTCGCGTTCCAGTCGTTCACGGACAATCTCCATGTGCAACAATCCGAGAAACCCGCAACGGAAACCAAATCCGAGCGCCGCCGATGTTTCAGGTTCGTAGCTGAACGAGGCATCATTGAGTCGGAGTTTCTTGAGTCCGTCGCGCAGGTTTTCATAGTCAACCCCGTCGATCGGGTACAATCCCGAAAATACCATCGGCTTGACTTCTTTGTATCCGGGAAGCGGCTTATCTGTTGGGTCCTCAGCAAGTGTCACGGTATCGCCAATGCGAGTTTGGTCAAGCTGTTTGATACCACAGACGATGAATCCGACTTCTCCCGGTTCCAGTTGTTTGACCACCTTTGGTGCGGGAGTGAATACGCCGACCTCTTCTACTTCGTAAGATTCCCCCGTGGCCATCATGAGAACTTTCGAACCCGGTTTGAGAACCCCTTCCATGATACGCACCAGAATAATCGCGCCTCGGTACATGTCATACCACGCATCGCACAACAAGGCTTTTAGCGGTTTGGTCTTGTCACCTACCGGAGGTGGAATCCGGTTGACCACGGCTTGTTTGATATCTTCGATACCAATGCCCTCTTTTGCGCTGGCGAGGATGGCTTCGGAGGCTTCGATCTGCAATATGTCTTCAATTTCCTCTTTCACTCTATCCGGGTCTGCCGAGGGCAGGTCTATTTTATTGATCACGGGAATGATGAATAGATCGTGCTGCATGGCCAGGTTAACGTTGGCGATGGTCTGCGCCTGAATCCCCTGGGTGGCATCGATCACCAGTAGCACGCCTTCACAGGCGGCGAGACTGCGCGACACTTCGTAGGTGAAGTCGACATGACCGGGGGTGTCGATCAGGTTGAAGATATAATCTTTCTTGTCCTCCGCTTTGAAATCAATGCGGACGGTTTGAGCTTTGATGGTGATGCCGCGCTCGCGTTCAATGTCCATGTTGTCGAGCAACTGGTCGCGCATTTCGCGATTAGTCACAGCTCCGCTCGACAGCATTAGTTTATCTGCCAATGTTGATTTACCGTGGTCGATATGGGCGATGATCGAAAAGTTACGAATCTGTTCCTGGTTCATTAAAGATAATGTCCTGACTATAAAATTCCGGCGGATTTACCGGGAGAAACTTCAGCCGCAGTTCCCATAATTGGAATGCGACCTCAGGTATTGGTGAGTTGGGAAAATGCCAGTGGGGGCTTTCGCTTGACCTCAGGCTGGGTCCCATCGTCGGTCATCGGGTCCCCTTCCATTTGTTTCAATTTGGTCCGCCATTCCTGATACCGGTGCTTCATCGCTTCGAAATCCGGTTCGTTGTCAATGTCCAGTGCTGCCCCCGGATAGGGGACCACAAGGCTTTTAAACCGGGTCGCGAGTCCTTTGGAAATCCATTCTTCCAAATCACGGCGTGGCACCCAGGATTTGAAAAACCGGACCAGCGGTGGACAGTTGATTTTGGAGAACAGCAGGCTCAGGATCAGACCAAGATAGTAATGATACCCTTTATGCTGGTCTTTCCAAAACAATTTGAATGCAAAAGGAATCACATTTCGGATGTTGCGTTGATAACGGTACTGGTACATCTGCTGGATGTATTCCCGGTGACCGATCCGGAGGGGTTTCACCAGGTGCAGATTGTTGATCCGGTAATTATCTTCTTTTAGATGCAGGTAGGCCATTCGAATCCCGGGTTGCCCCTGTTGTGGATAAAAAGGCTTCAGTTGAGACTCGGGCGTGAGCCCTAAAATGTGGTCATACCGGTTAATGTCGCTGTTGCTGATGAAATACTCTATTTCGTGGGGAGTGATCAAAGGGGCATCACAGGGGACGATAAGGACCGCCCGGTCGCGATAAGGTCCGGTTTCCAGTGGTCGCTCATTGTGGTCATCAGGTAATGTGGCAAGAAATGTGTGCCAGATATTCTGATATAGGTTTTCCCGTTGCTCAAGCAGGATAATGGGTCGGGGTCCTTCAAGATTAATCCCGTCCTCCGCCAGGGTTTTTTTCAGGTGTTGTTTGTGCCCCACAACATAGACGGATCGGACAGATGGCACCTGCCTTAAAGAATCAATCACATGCGTGACAATGCACCGGCCTTCAAGGCGCAAGAAAGCCTTATGCTGGTTCAAGACCTTGTAGCTGGACTCACCGTCTCCGGCCAGCAGGATGGCATCAAATTGTTTTAAATCGTTCAAGGGGTCCATAGTTCAAGAGTTTAGCCTCATTATATGAAAACAGAAGCGATTTGTCGCCTTACAATGCGACAACAACGGGCGATTGTCTCTTGATCTCACTGTAGTTTTTGATTATACAGAGAGTTCGTTTTTAAAATGACCGCCTCAAATAATTCTTTCTTTGCCAAAGTACCCTTAGAAAAACACAGGATTTTATGACTGATCCGAATATCCCCCTAAAAACGACTCCACTCCTCGACCTGCATCGGGAACTCGGTGGCAAAATTGTACCCTTTGCCGGGTGGAGCATGCCCATCCAGTTCGCTGGGGTGATAGAGGAGCATCGCTGTGTTCGTGAAAAGGTCGGATTGTTCGATGTGAGTCACATGGGGGAGGTCGAGGTTAAGGGCGCGGGTGCACTGGACTACCTGCAACACCTGATCACCAACGATGCCTCGACGCTGACGGATGGCAGCATCCTGTATTCTGTGATGTGTTACGACAATGGCGGGGTGGTCGACGATTTACTGGTACATCGTTACACAGAGGATCACTATTTCCTGTGTGTTAACGCTTCCAATACAGACAAGGATTTTGAATGGGCCACCCGGCAGGCTAAAGGTTTTGACGTTAAGGTAGACAACATCAGCCAGCAGACCTCCCAGTTGGCATTGCAGGGGCCAAAAGCGGTCGAAGTTTTAAAAACTTTGACCGATGAGGATATCGAATCCATCGCCTACTACCATTTCATCCGAGGCAAGGTTCAAGGCGTCGATTGTATCATTTCCCGAACGGGCTATACCGGCGAAGATGGTTTCGAGCTTTATCTATCCTCGGAGTCTGCCGAGGTCATGGCGCGGCATCTTCTGGAAGCAGGAGCACCGCAAGGTATTAAACCGATTGGGCTGGGAGCGCGCGACACTCTTCGGTTGGAAATGGGGTATGCTTTGTATGGTCAGGAAATCACCGCCGACATTCATCCGCTGGAAGCCCGCCTGGGCTGGGTGGTCAAACTGGATAAAGAAGTCAGCTTCTGCGGAAAGGCTGCATTGGTGAAGGCGAAAGAGGATGGTATCCAGCGAAGGTTGGTTGGTCTGAAAATGCAGGAACGCGGGGTTCCTCGCTCGCATTATAAAATATTGAAAGAAGGTGCGACGGTGGGCGAAGTGACCTCGGGCACTTTTTCACCAACGCTCAATGCAGGGATTGCCATGGGGTTTGTTCCTGTGGAACAGTCGAAATCCGGTGAAACTTTTGAAGTAGAAATTCGAGGACAGGGTGTTGCGGCGCAAGTGGTACCCTTGCCTTTCGTTCCAAGTCACGTCAAAAAATAAAGGGGGTAATTCATGGAGGTTCCAAACGATCTTTTATACACCCGTGAGCACGAATGGGTCCGCGTAAAAGATAATAAAGGTACGATTGGTATTACCGACTTCGCCCAGGATCAATTGGGGGATGTAGTTTTTGTGGAGCAGCCTCAGGCCGGAACTGATTTGACCAAAGATGAGACCTTTGGCGTGGTCGAATCGGTCAAGACGGTTTCCGATTTATTCGCACCGGTCAATGGCAAGGTGACGGAATCCAACAAGGAACTGGAAGCCAAGCCTGAACTGGTTAATCAATCACCCTATGGTGATGGCTGGATCATTGAAATTGAAATCGCCAACGGCAAGGACCTTGACGAGCTTTTGACACCTGAAGCCTACACGGCTTTCATCAAAGAACAGGGCCAGGATTAATGGCACGAGGCCAAATATGATGCGTTATATTCCACACACTGAAGACGATGTCAGGGCCATGCTGGACCGGATCGGGATTGCCGAGGTTGGCGACCTGTTCACCAGCATTCCGGAGCCGTTGCGTCTGACCAAACCGCTTGCCCTGCCGGAGGCTTTACCTGAATCGGAAATGACTGCGGTGATGAAGGGCCTTGCACGGCAAAATATGGACGCCGACGATTGTGCCTCGTTCCTCGGTGGGGGATCTTACCGGCATTTTACGCCGTCACTGGTCAACCACATGCTCCTGCGTGGCGAGTTTGCTACCTGCTACACGCCCTATCAGCCGGAAGTCAGCCAGGGCACCTTGCAGGCCGTGTTTGAGTTCCAGACCTTCATCAGCCTTTTAACAGGAATGGGCATCGCCAACGCTTCGATGTATGACGGAGCGACAGCGCTTGCGGAAGCCGTGTTGATGGCGCACCGGGTCGCTGGTGGTAACGAGGTGGTGATTTCGGATGCGATAAACCCTGAATACCGGCAGGTGGTGGAAACCTACCTGCAAGGGTCGGACATAGAAATCATCCGTGTCCCCTGGCAGGCAAACGGACAGAGCGATCTTGTCGTCATGCAGCAGAAAGTATCGGATGATACCTGTGCGGTTGTGGTGCAAAGTCCCAATTACTTTGGTGTGGTTGAGGAATATGGCGGGCTCGGTGAATTTTTAAAAGAAAAGAAAACCCTGCTCATCGCTACTGTTGCAGAACCGACATCGCTTGGGATACTTAAACCACCCGGTGAAAGAGGAGCCGATATCGTAGCTGGTGAGGGCCAGGGGTTTGGGCTCCCTGTTTCCTTTGGCGGACCCTACGTTGGATTTTTCTCAACCCATGATAGATTTTTAAGACAGATTCCCGGCCGTATCGTCGGGGAAACCGTTGATCAGCAGGGTAAACGTGCTTTTGCGCTTACCATCAAGACGCGCGAGCAAGACATTCGGCGCGAAAAAGCCACGTCCAACATATGCACCAACCAGGGACTGTGCGCACTGGCGGTAACGGTCTGGTTGGCGGCGATGGGGAAAAAGGGATTGCGCGAACTTGCGCTGGAAAACGTGAAGCGGTCGGATATG
>JAJDAX010000255.1 GCA_029261615.1 Nitrospinaceae bacterium | reverse complement strand
TTGGGAAAACCCGGCTTACGCTGGAAGCACATAAGCATTACCCGGCAGAATTCAGTTTTCTTTCGGACGATACCTGTCTTTTGAACAATGGCGAGGTTTTGGGATATCCGCAGCAGATACGTTGTCGGCTGGGTAGCTCCGTTTTTTTTTCGCGGGAGCGTTACAAATCGCCGGAGAAGGTGGTGGGTGAGACAATGTGCGACTCGTTCAAGGCAGATCAGATAGTTTTTCTGGAACGCAGTTCCAGCAATGATGTCTGTTTCCTGAATCGGGAAACGGCATTCAAACGGTTGAAAGCAATCAACAGCAAGACCTTTCCTTACGGATTTGAAAGGTTAAGCGCCGCTCTAGACTTTATATACGGGTATTCCCGTGGACTCGAAGATAAAACCCGGGATTCTTTTAACCAATGTCTGGATATTCCTGCAGTTACCTTACGGGGGCACGGGGAATTTTATCTCGATCAAATCGTTCAAATGGCGAAGTGACTATGAATCGATCGAACGAAATTAAATTTGTCCTCAACACCCTGCACGGTAATTTCCTTAAAATACCGAAGAGAGACTATCAGCTTGAGAGCCTGGACTGGGAATTCTTACTGGCTTACGCCAAGGGCAACAATCTGTTATTCCACGTCGCCCGCCACGCACTAAACGAGCACGGGAAAGATATTGAGGCAGCCGCACTTTCGCGTATTGAGGAGATCGTCTCTTCGGGTGAAAAAAAAATAGAAGATATTCAGGCGGGAACCCGTTTTTTACAAAACGATTTCCCGCAGGATTTCGTCCTTCACAAAACATTTCGCAACTATGACCGAATTCCCAACGACCTGGACTTTCTTGTGTCTGATTTCAAGGGTGCTATGAAGACACTCGACGGTTTGCTGGGACCTTCGCCGGACGTGGACTGGGATGAAGACAAGGCGGTTTATTATTCCAAAGAAAAGTTCAAACTACATCTACACGGACGTTGTTCCTGGGTTGCGGTCGATTATATGGATTATGCAGATATCCTGTCTGACCCGCGTCTGGAAACTTTCAATGGTATTGAAGTGACGATCCCGAATGTCACGATGGACTTTTTAATTCACTTAGCCCACATGAACTATGAGCCCATGCATTTCACTTTATCGGAGCTCGTCTACCTGCACGCGATCGAACAGGAAGCGGATAAGGATTATTGTCGGGCTCAGG
Source organism: Nitrospinaceae bacterium (assembly GCA_029261615.1). Next base: position 1,395 of record JAJDAX010000255.1, on the reverse strand, counting down.
CGCGCAAGTATCACTGGGAGCGGGCTTACATCAGAACCCTCAAGGTCCTCGACGATTTCTACGAATACTTTTTCGACCCGGCAAATTCACTTGATGTGGTGGACTCGGAATACCTGATGCCAAAAACATTTTCCAGGTTCCACATCATCGCAGCTTTTCTTGAGCGGGGCTTGATAATGGAGCCACTGAAAAAATTACCCAAAGCGTTAAAAGTTCTGGTTTCAGGGAATTCCTATGGTGGGTATTACACTGCGCCGGAAGAAAAAATATCGGGAGCGGGTAAATGATTGATGTCAGTGTTGTGATCATCACCTACAACCGAAAGGACAAGGTGGAACGACTCATCCAATCCGTTCTCAATGCAAACTGGGAGGGGTTGACCCGGGAAGTTATCGTTGTCGACGATTGTTCACCCGATGGGACTTTTGAGTTTTTAAAGAAAAAGTACACAGAGCATCCTGAAATTACGCTTCTGCAGAACGAAGTGAACTCAAAAGCTTCGCACTCCCGCAACCGTGGTATTGCCGCCTCCTGTGGTCGTTATATATTTTGTATTGATGATGATGTTGTTATTCATGCGGAAGCGTTCCAGGAACTTTATAAAGCACGGCAATCCCTCGAAGGGCAAAAAGTTATTCTGGCACCGTTGATGTTCGAATATGAAAAACCGGATGTTCTCTGGTATGCCGGTGTGCGGTTGAATATGTGGACGACGTTTGGAACTTTTCAAGGACAGGGCCGAACGCTTGATGAATACGGCCCCCTACCAGACACGTTGGAAACCGACACGATCGTCACGGCTTTTTTTATGGACCGATCCTGTCTTGAAGAAGTCGGGGTGTTTGATGAAAAGCGATTCCCATTTCAATTTGAGGAGATGGATTTTTTCAACCGCAGTGGTTTTTTTGGTTACCGGTTGCTGGTGGTTTCACATGCTCATATTTACCACGACCACGAACAGGGTGCTTTTCTCAATCATCCCTGGCGGCTTGAATTGACGGCGAAAAATAAATTGCTGACCTGCAAACTCTGGTCCTCAAGTTTGTTACAGGAGTATGTCTCGCTTGCGTTTTCAACGGCGACTTTGTTGGCCTACTTCGGGCTCAAGCTGCTGGTTTATCGAAAAGAACGGATGGCCTGTATGAAAGCGCTGGTCCGGGGAATGCGAGACGGTTTCAAAGGTCTCAAGTCGATCACGCCTTACCGTCAAGTTTATAGAGAGCATTTTATCTCGGCGGAGCAGTCATGACTGTTTCGCAAACATCCGAACCCAATACCTCTCCGGTTCCTGTAAAGGAAAATGTTGCGCCACCTGCGCAAGTGCCGCAACAGGCTCCACCGACTGGTGGCCTGACTGCCTGGTGTTGGACGGTTATCCTGTTTGCTGTTTTTGCC
>JAJDAX010000254.1 GCA_029261615.1 Nitrospinaceae bacterium | reverse complement strand
TCAAGCCCGAATAGAACGGGTCCCGCTCCTTGTGCCTCCATCGCTATAACCCGGCCCCTGTCCTGACCCCTGCGTTAAAAATTTATTCACTAAACGCACAATGATCAGTACCCCGAGCCTGCATCCATTTCTTTCTCATTTCCCGCTAGCCCTTTTCATCGGGGGATGCGTGTTGCTTTTTCTTAGCAGAAAACAGGCGAAACCCATCCTCTCAGGCGCGGCTTCTCTTAATTTTACGTTTGGATTACTGGCTACCGTACTTGCAGGACTCACCGGAATGTTGGCTTCTGATCTTGGACTCAGGCAGGTATCCGAAATCGAAGGCCATCAGGGCTATGCCTTCGCGATGGTGTTGACCTACGTTGCCAGCACCGTTTATTCCTATACCAGTACTTTTTCAACCGCTGCAAAATGGGTCTACGCCATAAACATTCTATTTTTGGGAGCGACGTATTATTCAGGTTACCTGTTGGTATTTCATTCCACAGGCTGAAGCGTTGCCACCCCAAAACGGTGCACCAATTCTCCACCAAAGTATCCTGTCGACATCACACTGGCGAGGCCAACCAGAATCAACCCGAGGTAAAGTGTCCGGCACCAGCGATGATGGCGAAACCAGCGCGTCACCCCTATAGCGAATCCGAAAATAACTATAGTGGCTAACGCCAGCATAAGGTGATACCCGACATACTGCCGCGTATCGCCCTTCAACTCAAGTCCCCATAAGGCCAACAGCCCGACTCCCGCGACGAACAAAGCCACGCAGGTGCCGAACCGGATGTTAAACCGCCCCGCCTCTTTTGCCGACTCTTCTTGTTGAAAACTTCCGTAAAATTCAAACACCACGCCACTGACGAGGAGTCCGACAGGAAAATGAACGAGCATGGGATGTAGTTGAGCGAAGAACATAGGAGAGTTTACTTCTTTTGCTGACGGGCGAGTTCTGACAACACCACGCCCAACGCAACCGAAACATTCAGCGATTGCACCGCACCGGATCCCGGGATATGCACAGTCGCATCGCAGCGACGTTTGACCTTTTCCGACAAACCCGTGCGTTCGTTTCCAACAACCACAACGCAAGGCCGTTGGACCTCCAGAGTGTATAAACTTTCACTGCCGGCAGGTACCGTCCCGACAACAAAAACCTTTTTCTTCTGCAGGTCGCGCAAAATGGAGGCCAAGTCAGAGCATTCATAAAGCGGAATCGAATCCAGGCCGCCTTCAGCCATTCGCACAGCTGAAGGGGCAATCGCCGCCTGCCCCTCCTCCTTGCTGAGCAGACACGCCGTCACTCCAAAAAAGGCGCAAGAGCGCAGAAGGGCCCCCAGGTTGTGGGTGTTTTCAATACGGTCGAACGCCACCACCAGGTCATTCGGCTGCAAGCCCTTATCCAGCAGTTTGTACGCCGACTCCATTTCGGTCGGCCGCATGATGAGCACCACTCCTTCGTGGTGCACACTTTTGGAAATGCGTTCCATCTCCTTGGGCATCACCTCACGATAGGGAAGCTTGTGATCGGCGCACCATTTTTTGATATTCATCACATCACGTGACCGCTCTCTCAAAAAAAACATTCGTAGTAAATCATGCGGGCGCGAAGTGAAAGCCCTCCGGCTGGCATTCAAACCATATATAGTGAATTCAGTTTTTTTGCGCGACGGTCGTTTATTGAATGAAGAGTTGGGTTTGGACGATTCGTTGGAGGGCACAATATTATTGGTGAAGGATTTATCGAATGACGCTTGATAACTTGATACTCATTTGATCAAGCCGATTGACCAGGTGGTCGATGATCTTATCTTTGATTTTCGTAGAAACCGCAGCGGTGACTTTGTCCAGCAATGATTGGTTCACCTTGAGCACAACAACCGTGCCGTCCGCAGTAACCGTGCTGCTACGCACCCGTTCCCCGCGCAGTGTCAACTCGCCAAACAAAGATCCCGGAACCAATTGGGCTAAAAACACTTCCGGCGGTTTATCACGGGTAACACTGAGTGATCCCTTCAGCACAATGAAAAATGCCTTGTCGATTTCTCCCTGGCGAACGATGGTTTCTTTTTCTTCAAATTCCATTATATGCCCGCTCATGGAAATCAACTCTTCCCGTTCCACTTCGTTCATGTGGTTGAAAAATGGAATGTCTTTCATGCATTCTAGAATTTCCTGGGGAGTCATATTATTTTCACCTTGGGACAAAAAATTAAATACCTTTGGAAGGCACCATTAAAACTTTTCCAGTTCATAGAAATTCTGCCAATTTCCCCGCTGCCAGGCGGTTAACCATGACCGCCCATCATGAACGCCTCAGAATCGTCAAACACTGGTTGCGGCAGATGGGCCACTGAACTAAAAAATTCATCTGCCAAAGCAAGAACCTCTGCAGCTGTTGCCAGTTGAAATACGCCGCGACGAAACTGAGCCGCTCCCGGGAAACCGTGTGCCAGCCACATCGCGAGTTTCCTCAGAAACATCGCCTTTAGCCGATTGTCAAAAGTAGTCGCCAACAAATCTCGATAGCGGTGGAGCAAGGGCGATGCCAGGGTGAATCCGTTGACCGTCTCACCAAGACATTCGCGAAAAATCCACGGATTGCGCAAGGCCCCGCGGCCAATCATCACCGCGTCAACTCCTGTTTCTTCCATCAGGGCCAGGGCTTTACCAGCGCTACGGATGTCACCGTTTCCAATGATGGGAATTGAAGCTCCGCGTTTCACGTCGGCTATAAGATCCCAATCGGCTTTTCCAGCATACGCTTGTTCACGTGTACGTCCGTGGATAGCCACCCATTCACACCCTGCATTTTCTGCCGCCTTAACACATTCACGAATCGTCAATTCTTTTTGGTTCCACCCGGTACGCATCTTGACCGTTAGTGGCAAGCAGATGTTCTTACGAATCTGCGTTAGAAACTTTTCAAGGTGTGAAGGATCGCGCATCAGGGCCGAACCGCACCCTTTCTTGACAACCTTCTTAACAGGACAGCCCAGATTGATGTCGATAAAGTGCGCCCCTGCTTGCGCCACACTTTCGGCGACTGCAATGTAATCCAGTTCATCTTCTCCAAATAACTGGATCCCGATGATTGTACCCGGATTATCGTGT
>JAJDAX010000253.1 GCA_029261615.1 Nitrospinaceae bacterium | reverse complement strand
ATGCAACAAGCCTGTGACTTTGAGTACCAAAAGCTGGATGTAAAAGGTCTTACAGTCAATTAATAGAAAACCAGAGAAGTCCGTTCCCTGGGCGCGGCCAATACGGAGGTGCGGGGCCGACGGTTCTTACCAGACTCTAATCGCGGAAGCGCCTTAAAGGCCTTCCGCTATTTTTTTTTGCCCCTTGTTTAAGGGGCGGGGTGACTATGAGCGAAGAAAAGACAGGAGACAATCCGGAAGAGGTTCTCGATTCAGCAGAACTGGCCCTTCGGGAAGAGACCGAAATCGTTCCGGAGGAACGTCCGGCGTGGATGGATGTTGACCACTCCAAGTTGTATGTGTGGGTGGCGGATTCGGGAAATGATCGTATCCAGAAATTCGATGGCAATGGGAATTTCCTGATGGAATTCGGACGGGCCGCAGGGACCCGTGCGCCTTACGAGCCGGGGCAGTTCAAGGGCCCGTTCGGGGTGGCGGTCGACATGGAAGGTAATATCTGGGTGGCGGATACGGGTTGTCACCGCATTCAGAAATTTGATGAAGATGGCGATTTTCTGCTGGAGTTTGGAACTGAAGGGTATGGTCAGGATAAGTTTTACTGGCCGGAAAACATCGTCGCAGAACCGACAGGGACCATTCTGGTTGCCGATACAGCGAACCACTGCATCAAGCGGTTTGATAATGACGGAGAATTTTTAATGGGTTTCGGTTTCGCCGGTGACTTTGACGGCTTCATGAAATTCCCCACCGGGCTTTCACTGGATGAGGAAGGCAATATTTATGTAGGCGACCGGGATAATCAGCGTATCCAGATTTTTAACGAGGAAGGGCAGTTCCTGACCAAGTTTGGTGAATACGGAACCGAGGAATCCCGTTTCAACTTTCCGAATGATGTCGTGGCCAGGCGGGACGGCACATTGCTGGTCGTAGAAAAGAGCCAGAACCGGGTTCAGCAGTTTGACCGCGAGGGCAACTTCCTGGCTGTCCACGGTGAATTTGGCAAACGGGATGGACAGTTCAACTGCCCGATGGGAATTGTAGAGGACCCCTACGGTTTTATTTTTGTAATCGACACACTCAACCACCGACTCCAAAAATTCGACCCCGAGATGGGATTTTCCAAAAAATGGGGAACAGTTGGCGGTGAACCTCGGCAGTTCCATAATCCTGTAGGGCTTTGCCTCTCATGGGAACCGGACTGGGCGCCGCAGGACGAAGAATGATCCGGGTCGATTTGATACAATAACCCTTCACCGCATTTTTTCTTGAGGACTATGTTGGAATTTTTTTCAGGGTTGAGAAAAACTGGTAGCGCGATAGTGTTGGCTATTCTCCTGTTGAGTACCACTTCAGGGCAAGTGCATGCTGAAGGCGCCGAAGCCGGGTTTGACCCCGGTTTCGATGGTCAAATACTGACCATGACGAAGCCCAAGGCAGAGCTGGCGCCTTCCAACAATCCACGTTATCAGGACAATAAGGACGGCAGCGTGTTAGACCTTGTGTCGGGTGTGGTGTGGGCAAAGGACGATTCTTATCAGCTCACCAAGGATTGGATCAACTGGAATGATGCGCAGACCTACATAAAAAAACTCAACGAGCAGAATTTCGGCGGTGCCTCGAACTGGCGTTTGCCGAACAAGGAGGAGCTGGCCAGCCTGTTCGATGAAAGTTCATCCATCCCCTGGAATTATTACTGGACCACCAACGAAGTGCACATGGACCCGATCTTCGGGCACAGCCACTGTTGCTATTGGTCGAAAGAAGAGTACCGTGAGGAGATGGCCTGGGGTTTCAATTACATTCGCGGCAGGGCCTACATCAGCAGCAAAGGCGGCATCCAGAAATCCCTCACGGCCATCAGGCCGGTGCGTGATCTCACCCCTGAGGAAAAAAACAAGGCCGATGCCCTCCGTGCTGAACTCGGAGATGCCGTAAGGGGTCCAGTGGAAAAAACATATGAGTGATGAAGAGCAGCAGTCAGAGGTTCCCGACGAAGAATCTTCCCTGACTCAAGATCAGGCGGAAGATGATGTCAGTAAAAACTTCCAGGAAAAAGAAGACGATCCGCTGGAGCGTGCCCAGAAAGAGGGCGGCGAAGAGGCTGAGTTTGACCTTGAAGCGCAGGTCGCAGAATTTCGATACCAGATAGAGCAGGAGCCTGACAACCCGGTCCATCATTACAATCTGGGCGAAGCCCTGGAGGAAATGGGGGATATTGATCAGGCGCTTGAAGAATACAATCTGGCGCTGACACTGGACGAAGAAAAAGATTTTCATTCCATCATTCATTTTGGGATGGGTAATCTCTACTATCACGATTTGTTGTCCGGCATTCAGTCAGTCGTGGTTAAAAGCTCGGTTGGGCTGCACTCTGCTCACAAGCCGGGAGACCAGATCACAGAGGTCAATGACGACGACTACGATGTTCCGCTTGGTCACTTCGAAAAGGCACTGGAGTTTCTGGATCATTTGAAGGCGGATGACGATCTGGTCGAATACATCGCCAGGGAAACGCCGGGGCAGATGGCCAATCTGTTTTATAAGTGGGCATCTGACCTGATTGACAAATCCCGGCAGATCACCCTCTATGGAGGGGAAAAAGAGGATGTGAAGACGGCTTTGCGTTATCTGAAAAAAGCCCTCGACATTGACCCGAACCATGCTCAGGCTGGATTGATGGCCGCGTACGGGAAGAAGATGCTGGCAATCGGGTGGACTATTTATGATGAGTATGGCTTTGAAGCCAAGGAAATCGAGGGTGACGGTTAATCCTGCTTGCCGCGCACATCGCAATGCGGGCAGCCGGATCAGGTAGTGTGGGTAGCAGAAAGCTTTTTAAGCATGTCGCAGTTGCGCCTCTACTCTGCAAGCCGTATGAGGCCAGGCTGATGAAAAAATAAAGGGGAAAACAAATCATGGCGGATATTGAAAGACTGATTCGGGACAATCTGAGCAAGGACGGGCAGATCCTTAACCTCAAGGCGAAATTTATACGGGAAGTGGGGGCCAGGGAGTTGGCAAAAAGGGAGGAGTTGTCCGGTTTGCGGGCACTTGACCTTTCCCAGAATGACATCGGCGATGAGGGGGTCAAGGCGATTGCGGAGTCCCCAATATTTTCCAATCTGCGTCAATTGAACCTGAAATCGAACCGGATCACTGATCAGGGCGCGGGATACATAGCCAATTCGTCGATTCTGGAGAACCTGAGAGCGCTCCAACTTGTAGTGAACGACCTGTCAGAAGAGGGGGAAAAGGTCCTCAGAAACTCCCCCCATCTGATGAGTTTGACATCCCTTAAGTTTCGGGTTTGAAAGTGTCAGAAAATGGCAGGGAAGGCCCCAAAAAACGCTTTGAAAGATAAGGGGTTGTGGGCAACTTTCTGAGGGGAATTAAAACCTTGACTTAAGGCGGGGGTTTTGATATTTTCTCGAAAACCTTGAAAAGTGCTCAGGTGCGTAGTTGCACTGGCACTGAAAATCCCTTAAAATGATTCTTTCGATAAGGGCTGGGTTCAAAAATTCAGGAATCAAAGTTCAGATTTTTGGAACTTCTTTATACGCTTGCTTTTAAATAACTTGAAAGGGGGAGCACAATGAAAAGAATTATCGGTCTGTTGACTGCTCTGGCTTTCGTTGGATTCACTGGTTCGGCCAGTGCGAACGAAACCACTCTGCAGCCGGGCGAAAGCTCTGAATGTATCAAAGCTGGATGGATTGCTTACAACTCCAGTGAGTCTCAGGATACTACTTTGGAATTCAACATTGGTCCTGTCGCATACGGTTGGGGTAAAGTGCAAAAAATTGCCTTGACTCCTGGTGGTTTCGAATCAAATGCGATCGCTCAAAAAACTACTTTCAAAAACAACGGTCCTGGCAACGTAATTGTTAACTGCCAGCGTCAGCGTTTTGACCGCCACGATTGGAAAATCGATGCGGGTTCCGGTAAGACCTACCAGAACGAGTATCATCTGGATCACGTTCGTCCTGGCACTTATGTAGAGCCTGGACTGGGCCTGCCTGAAGGCACCGAGCGCGGAATTTTCGGTACTCAGGGACAGAAGAGCGAACTTGGTCGCTAGAAAATTGCATCATTCAAACCGGAAGGTCCTTTTAGGGCCTTCCGGTTTTTTTTTTGAACCGTTTTGTACCTGGCCGACTTCTAAATAGAATAGGACGGGGTAAACCTTGGTTGACCGGAATGGGTTTTCCTGCGTATGCCCTTTTTGCTCTAAATACGGTTTGAAAAAATTGAAATCTTCTTAAAGGGTCGATTGTCGTTTATGGAAAACAGGTTTACGGACAATGAAGATGGTACGATCCTGGACAGCCTCACCAAATTGACTTGGAAGAAAGAAGACTCTTTCCAGGAATTTAAAAGGTTCATTACCTATCGTCAGGCCAAAAAATTTCTCGAAAAGCTAAATCAGGAAGCCTTTGCCGGTATTAGTGACTGGCGCTTCCCGACACGCGAAGAAGCGCATTCCCTCTATTATCAGGAAAAATCCCAAAAGGTAATGGATAAATACGAGATGGAACTGTTCATCGATGAGATTTTTCCACCCGGATGTGGTTGGGACACCTGGACAAGCAACATCAGAGGAAAAATCACGGCTTATACCTATTCCTTCAGCAGTGGAACCGGGGGGCATAAGGATGTTGATGATAACCTGAATTCCAGCCTTCGACCGGTGAGCGGCAAGCCAGATGAAGCGGCGTTGCAGTCCTTTGGCAAAATCAAACCCCGAAGAGGGATGTATATTTCAGATCAACGCTGACCGTGTTCCGCATTCCGTGATAACCCTGTGTTTTTCAGGGGTTTGGGTTTAGGGTAGGGATTGAAAATTGCCTCCTCTGATGATATTGTAAAAAGAAAAAAACAGCCACAGAGCATTGTTTTTGGACTTCCCCTGTTTGGAAAAAATGGGCGTGTTGTGCGGTTAATTTTTTGAAAACGATTTACCGGAACTTTACATGAGTGAAACAGAATCACGGTTCGTGCAAAATCAGGACGGAACCATTACGGATACTGAAGAAGATATTTCATGGGCAAAAAAAGATTCGCGTCAGGAACTGGGACGTTGGCTCAATTGGGACGAGGCGGTAGCCTATCAACAGGCATGTAATGAGCAGAAATACTGTGGCCAAACCGACTGGCGACTGCCAACAAAAAGCGAGCTGCGTGGGTTGTTAAAGAATACAGAAGTCTACTGGACGATGTTTATGAACCTTCCGCCGAAAAAAAAGCGGCAGGTTTCTGATTATCAGGCCGGAGGTGAATGGAGTTTGTGGACCTCGGAAACTCGTTACGATTCCTACGCCTGGAAATGTTACTTCCCCTCTATGAAGGAAGTCTGTGTTGACCAGCAGGTTTCTACGACCGGGACTTCGGTCCGACTGGTGCGGGATTGCTAGATAAGTCCCGACAAGATTTAAAAGGAGATAGTGGTAATGGCTGAAAATGAAAATCCAGAGGAAACGACGGAAAAGCTGGAAGACGCTGAGGGGCTTCCTGGGGACGAAGGGCTTGATCTTGATGAATCCCTGGATCTTGAAGAGTGGTCCGGCGAAGATGAAATTGAAGAAGATGAGGGCGAAGGTAGCCGATTCGATGGCCCTCAGTTTGTCGATAACGGGGATGGCACGGTCAGTGATTCCCGCCGTCATCTAATGTGGCAGCAGAAAGACTCCTTTTTTCAATTTGGTTACGGCATTAACTGGTACGAGGCCAACGACTATATCGAAGAACTCAATGAGAAAAAATTTGCTGGATTCGATGACTGGCGGTTGTGTAGTTTTGATGAAGCGCAATCGATGTTTTCCTTCACGGTTTCAAACCGGGATAAGGATGGTGCTGAAATCCATATTGATGCCCTGTTCGATGAAGGAGGAGGGCACAACACCTGGACCTACGAGGAGAAACCGGATTATTCCCAGTTTGCGATGCACTATAACTTCATCACCGGGAATGAAAAATGGGAAAATAAGGATAACGAGTTCACACATGTCCGAGCAGTTCGCGATGAAATGAAAGAAGAATGGGAACCGGCCTGGAGAAAGCAGTCACGCAAATTTGATTAACGAAGCCCTGTAGATTCAGGGCTTGTAACATAAGAAAACGATGTCGCATTATTTAATACTGGGAAAAGACGATTGCCCGCACACGCAGAAAGCGCGGGTTGATTACAAAAAAAAATGCATTCCTTTTTTATACGTCAATGTTGAAAAGGACCCGCGTGCCATGGAAAAACTTCTCGACTACACAGACGGGAAATACATCATACCGGTGATCGTGGACGTTGAAAAAGGGAATGTGGAAATCGGCTACACCGGCGAATCTTAAAACAGGGTTTGCCCTGAAAGGAATAACTATGGGAGTTGCAACCGATTTGGATCCAGGATCCCCCGAGGAGTCCTCAAAGGATCAACAGTCGCTGGAGGTCAAAACAACTGACGCCGGTGCCATTGAAAAGGCTGAAGATGAAGGCCCGAAGCGGTTTGTGGAAAAAGGCCCACATGTGCTCCACGACACAGAAACTCGCATGTATTGGATGAAAAAGGACTCCTGGCTCGATAAGGGAAAATATTTCAACTGGCATGAGAGCAAGGACTACGCGATCGCTAAAAACGTGCGAAAAATTGGCGGGTTTGATGATTGGCGTCTACCCACACCGGATGAAGCCAGTACTCTTTACAACGAAGAATTTGAAAACAAGGCCAAGGGGGATATCAAAATTTTCCTCGATAAAACTTTTCCCGAAGGTCCCTTCAAAATGCAATGGTTGATGGCGGATACGTCCACCAAGCGGCCCCGTTTTGATTACACCAACGGCAAGATAATGCAGGCCGACGAATACGCCTTTGGGTCGGTTCGGCTTTGTCGGCGTGATCCAGTGAAGAAAGACGACAACCGGATCAAGCCGGTACGGAGATAAGAACTAAATGAATGAAGTGACCAGTAAAACCCGGTTTAGCGACAATAGCGATGGGACGGTGAGCGATCTTTCCAGGAAACGCATGTGGTTGAAGCAGGATTCCTGGGGGTACAAGGGAAAGCGACTGTCCTGGTGGCAATGTCAGGAGTTTTGCGACGAAATGAATAAACAGAAATTTGCCGGGTATAGTGACTGGCGCATTCCCAACGCCGGGGAAGCCAAGGAATTGTTCGACGCTACTTTCAGCAATACGGACATGGAAGGCTGTGAAATCCATATCGATCCGGTATTTTCATCTGGTTGTGGATACACCACCTGGACCACAGAATCCCGGGGAGCGAAGGCGGCTATGGGTTTCGATTATCGATCGGACTACGAATACTGGCTGGCCAAGGAAAACGACGGGTTCCCAAGCGCAGTGCGGCTGGTGCGCACACCCGGAAAGTCCAAAACTTCGATAAAGCCTGAAGATCGTTTTCAGGTGCACAAGGGTGGCACCATCAGCGATTTTGAAAATAACCTGATGTGGAAAGCCAGCGACTCCTTTCTGGACCTCGACAAATGGGTGAGTTGGGAAGAAGCGAAGAACGTTATCAAAGACCTGAACCGGGATCAATTTGCCAACTACACGGACTGGCGCATGCCGACTCGAAAGGAAGCGCAATCGATTTATGATGCCTCAAGCCCGGTGACTGATTCATTTGGCGATACGGTCTACATCCCCAAGGTGTTTCCACCTGGCTCCGGTCAGACCACATGGACCAAGACGCTTCACAAAACGGATCCCAGTATGGCCATGCGTTTTCATTACTACAATGGAGACTACAAGTTTCACAAACGGGGATTGAGAAGCCACGGGGTCCGGCCAGTGCGCGACATTAAACCTGAATCGGATGAATCAGCATGACTCAGGAACAGCAGGTTCAACCTGCAACCGAGCGGTTTGTGGAAGGTGAGGATTCCACAGTGATCGATACTCGGCGTCGGTTGATCTGGATGAAATTTGATTCGTGGCAGATAAAACAGGAATGGATCAACTGGAACGATGCTAAAGCCTTCTCGGATGAGATGAATGGTGTTCAGTTCGCAGGCTTCAATGACTGGCGGCTCCCAACAGCTGATGAAGTAAAAAGTCTGTTCGATAAAGCCCAGGTTAATGAAGACCATATGGGCCAAAAAGCTTTTTGCACCCTGCTGTTTCCAAAAGGGTTTGGTTTTCTTTGTTGGACCGGCGATGTGCGTTCCAAGGTACAGGCCGTGCGTGTGGGTCTTCGCAAGGGCGGAGCCATGTACGATAATATTTTTCGAAATTCACGCGGAGCTGTCCGGTTGGTTCGAAATATTCAAAAAGGGCGTTAATTAAACGCCGGTTCTTTGTTTGGGATTTTGAGGGAAAATGCAGAAACGATTTGTGGATTTAGGAGACGGTACAGTAGTCGATAGAGAAGAAGGATTGATGTGGAAACAAACCGATGGTTTTCAGGATTTGAGCACCTGGTTTGACTGGTTTGCTGCTGAAAAGTATATCACCGGGCTCAACACGTCCAAGTTTGCAGGTCGGTTGGATTGGCGTATGCCAACACTGGAGGAGGCCGAGAGTATCTTTGATGAAACCACCTCGATCCGAGATTGCGATCGCTTCGAAGTTTTTATCGATCCTGCATTTTCACCCGGTTGTGGACATTCAGTCTGGACGATGACTTTGAAGCCGCACAACGGAGCAGTGATTTTTTACTATCGATACGGCCATCCCAATGTCAACAACAGGGACGACCCTTCGAAAGATTCAATCCGTGCTGTGCGCACCTTGACTGAGGAAGAACGCGAGACCCTGGGACTGGAAGATTGACGTTCAATTTTCAGGGCTAGGCCGAGAATTGCCGAAACTATTGTTGAGGTCTTGGATATTTCGACCCACTATTGTTGGTCGTTTTCAGGATGAAGACAAAAAGACCCCTTGTGGCAAAAAGCCAAGAGGAAAAACAGAAAACTTTTTTGACTTGGAGAACGGGTGATGGAGCCCTATAGCATCATCAACGCATACAGCCTGATCAATCAACAGGAAAGCCAGAACACCATTCTGACTTACCGGTTTGAAGAAGAGAATTACAAGAACCGGTACATCCTTGAAGATTATTACGACACCAATCCATTTAACGATAACCAGTCCGCAGTGTTGTCCTTTCGCG
>JAJDAX010000252.1 GCA_029261615.1 Nitrospinaceae bacterium | reverse complement strand
ATCCAACTTAAGGCCCATCGATAGGGCGCAGAAAGGAGGATTAGTATGCAAACAGATGATCAAATTGTAGAGCACCTCCGTTCAACCAATGCAGATTTTCGAGAGGTGGAAGAATCTCACCATCGTCTTGATGCTGAATTGAAAACGTTATTAAAAAATCACACGCTCACACCTCAGGAAGAGTTACTGAAAAAACAACTTCAAAAGGAAAAACTTGGGTTGAAAGATCGAATGGCGGAAATGGTTCGCGATTATCGAACGTGTGAGGAACAGACCATAGCCTAACTGTGTGACGGCTTGCGTTGGGGGTCGCCACGAATTTTCATCTCGGGTTTTTATAAGGCCAATTTTCTCATGGCATCCGTTGGACATCCTCTTGCTCGTCATATTGGCGATCTCAAACGCCGGCTGTTTATCATCGGTGGCACGATCCTGGTGGCGTTTGTCATCATGTTCTCCGTGTCCGCCGATCTCATCGAATGGTTTAAGCGGCCCTTTGCTGATGACCTCATATTTTATGGGCCGGCGGAAGCCCTATTTGCCTCGATCAAAATTTCCTTTCTTGCTGGGATTGTTGCCAGCATGCCCGTCATTCTTCATCAATGTTGGCGGTTTATTCAGCCAGCGCTCCTGCCTAAGGAACAAAACTGGGGCATTCCCTTATTTTTGTTGGCTTCGGGTTTCTTCGCTTTAGGTTTGGCCTTTTGTAATCTGATCATTCTGCCCCTTGTCATTAACTTCTTTGTGTCATTCGGATTGGAGCGGGAATTAAAACCGGAATTGGCCGTGGGAACCTACGTTGATTTTAACGTCAAATTTCTGTTGGCGTTTGGCTTTGCGTTTGAATTGCCCTTGACGCTGACCCTGTTATCACGTGCGGCCATTGTTCAGCCTGAGCAATTAGCCAAATTTCGTCGGCATGCGGCGATGATTGCCTTAATTGTTTCTGCCGTCATTACTCCAGATGCCACGCTCTTTACCATGATGTTGATGGCCGTACCCCTGATCGTGTTGTACGAGATCGGCATCTGGGGAGCGAAGTGGTTTGGCCGCCGGCCAGCGCCATCTGAATACGAATCGGATAATGATGATATTGAAGATGCATTGGATGATTTAGCGCCTCCACCCTCTAAAGAATAGTTGTCCTCACCCAATATGTCCTTCCCCCAACACGCCCGTGTTAGCCTGGCTTCGAGACTCATGATGCTATTCGCCATATGGCTGGTAACATCGGTAGGGGGTGGAAGTGTGTTGGCTGCGCCTCAAAATCATGTCAACCCGTTTGAGAATAGAGGTGCCGTTGCCCCGAGTATCCAAACCTTTGCCGCTGCTGCTGATGGTTCTCTCTATGCCGGATCGTTTGGACTCGGTGTGTTTCTGAGTCATGATCAGGGGGAACATTGGAAGCCAATCAATGAGGGATTGAGTGACCAGTTTGTCTTAAGTTTGGCCGTTGATCAGAAGGGACGCGTGTATGCTGGTACGGTTCGTGGGGGGATTTTCCGAACCAAGGAAGATGGACGTACGTGGGAATTGATTAACCAGGGCCTGAAACGAGTCGAAGTCAAATCCCTCTTAGCCGATCAAGAGGGCGTCTATGCTGGGACAGGACGAGGCGTCTATCAATGGCATGAAATCGATCAATCTTGGACTGTCGTGGCGAAGGGGTTAGATCAAACGTTGGTTTCAAGTTTAGTGATGTTGGGTAATCGACGTTTGTTCGCCGCGACTGCGGGAAAGGGCGTCCAGTGGCTTGATACCACGAAGCCTGGGACGGCCACATGGCAGCCCGTGAAGACGCAGTTTGTGGATGAGAAAGAACGGTTGCGACATAATCATATTCGCGTGCTTGCGAAAAACTCAGATGAGGCACTGTTCGTCGGGACGCAGAATGGCGGTATTTTTCACAGCACCGATCATGGAAAATCTTGGCATAGGTTTGGGCGATCGTTGGCGAATGATTCTATCCGAGGAATCGTGTCCATCAATGCCGGGGTGTTTGTCGCCACTGGATGGGGTATTTATACAGCATCCCAGCCAAATTCCAAATGGACTTCAGTGAACACAGGGCTTACCGAACGTGCCATTCAGGCCATGGTGATGACTTCGAACGGAGACTTATTTGTTGGGACAAGTGCAGGGGCCTTTCGTAGTCAAGACCATGGCGAACATTGGGAAAATATGAGCGAAGGTCTAGGGACGCAGTTTACGGTGCCGCGTCCATATTTCTAATTTATTATAGAGGCAGAAGGAGTTCTTATGAGCGATGAGAGTCAGCAAACAGCCACGATTACGGTTTCTTCCCAAGGGGAAGCCTGGGGGACGATTACTTTGAATTTTTATCCAGACGTGGCTCCTAATCATGTGAATAATTTTTGCAAATTGGCGCAGGATAAATTTTATGATGGATGCACGTTTCATCGAGTGATCCCTGGATTTATGGTTCAGGGCGGCGATCCGAATAGCAAAAACCCAGATCGATCAACCCATGGAACAGGGGGGCCTGGGCATCATGTGAATGCTGAGTTTAATGCGAAACCGCATAATCGCGGGGTGGTGTCGATGGCACGTGCTCAAGATCCGAATAGCGCAGGATCACAATTTTTTATTTGTGTGGCCGATGCCGCATTCTTAAATGGGCAATACACTGCATTTGGTGAAGTCGAAAGCGGCATGGAGGTAGTCGATCGTGTGGTGGCCGTCAAGCGAGATGGAAACGATAACCCATTGGAACGCATCGAGATGACTGTCACAATCAGCTAGCTGTCAATTGTTTGAAATGGTTGAAGACTGTTCAGGGCTGTGAAAAATATTGGTGTTTCGGAAATGACTCCAGCAACACAAACTTGAAATATCCCAGAACAGTCTTCGTCCCTTTTCCTGGGTGGTTTTTATTGAAATTGTAGTCCCTCCTTCGATTTATCTTTTTCTTCCCTCTCTTTTCCTTAGGTTTATTTACATGTCAACGGGGCCATTGAATGGTTCCATTCCACCATTATTTTTTTCTAGTAATCGATCCTCGATTTTTCTAGCAACCGCTGGTTTTGGTCTGTAGCGAGTAAATGTCAGTAAATTGAAAAAAACCGACAAAACGTTACAGGGTGATATGAAAAATGTACGCAGCATGGCGAATTTACCCTAAGGGGTGGGGACGGTATCCTTCAAACACAGGTAACGGAATCGTTCATTCAAGTGGGTTATGATCATAAAGGGAAGGAGGAGAAACATGATGAGGCAAAAACCAGTTTGGATCAGTCTCTTGGGCGGGTTTATCCTTTTTGCCGGAACCAGTTCAGTGTTTGCGGCATTGTGGGAGATGCAGTGCCAAGTGGCTATTGAAGAGGTTCAACAGTTACAGAAGGAAATTGCCGTCAAAAAACAAGAAGTGGATACAGCAAGTGTGGTGGCAGCTATCCCTCTGAATTTTGTGTCCGATGAACTACATGATTCCATCAGATCCAGCGACCGGGCGAAGTCGGTGACGGAGCTAAAGGCTCTTTTTCAAAATATGGAATTTGCGGTCTCTAAATTCTCAACTTCATGTCTCAAGAGTAATCGGGTGTCCGAATGACGCACTTCGGCAATGCTCTCATCAAAAACCTTGGCATATTGGGCTTAGACTGGAGGGTTCTGAAATGAATCATCTACGGGCCCAACTCATGATCGAAGAAATGGTCAAAGCCATTCTCAATGACCAATCGGGGTTCGTGCATGTGGGGAACGTGTGGATGGAGTGGGACGGCGAGAATCTGACGTGGGATACCCCGCTGTTGCAATGGGATACCAATGCTGTGTGGCGGTCCCTCATGCAGCAGGCCACACGGCATCCCGAAGTCGAACACATTGCGAGCTGTGCTCACAACCTCGCAGATTTGGACGGGGCATGTTGAAACGGGGGAAACCCAGAGTCTGATCACACGGCAAGGTACTTTTGTAATTTATTAAAGGGTAAGATGTATTAACATGGTAAATGGCACTCAAAAACCAAATTGTGAAAGATGTGAAGGGACCCTTGTTCTTGACCAGGAAGTTGACCTACTGACAGGCATGTCTTTAGTCGTGTATCGGTGCATTAATTGTGGCCGGCGGACCCGATTAGAAAAGGAGCCTCGTCCTTTAACGAATCAGCCATTAACGCGTGAGGAGCCAGTAAAAAGTTCAACAAAAACCAATCCTTGAGTCATAAGGTAGCCACGTAGGGGCCAAGGGCCATGTTCTGGTGGTTGTGATAGGGCCGCAGGAGGAGTATGTATAAAGGAATTACCAAAGAAGGCCGATACAATTTAGAGAGACTCGCGACCCTTTTTTGAGCCTAGAGGGGGAGGAGAAAGATGGTAAGTAAACTCGCATTTGTTCTCACAATTTTTTTCATGGCTTTCGTTGTTGGTACGCTGGCATGTTTCGGGTGGATGCATGGACATGCATGGTGGCATCGCAAAGAACGTTACGGAAGATCATAACCAAGAATCGCCTCGTTTTTCTGTTCAGAAATTTGCCTTCTTTTGCAAATCTAGACTTTTGTTCTCTCCCTTCTTAAAACAATCCTTCGCGATACAGATGAGTTTTTCAGATACTTCAAGATTATAGAATACCTCTACCCAGAGACGGCTCTTTTGAGCACTCTCAATCCCCAAGCGTTAAACGAGCTATTCCCGTGGAGTGCTATGCGGCGTGACTATCGAAGTTTTCCCTTAGGAAAAGGGGGTGATGGGGATATTAGTTTTCCCCAGCAAGGTCAGTGACTCTGCTCGGGGTAATTTTTTTCCATCTTTTGCTGCCTGGAAAAAATGGGAGCTGGAAATGCCTCAAACCCTCACGTAAGGAGGTGGGGGGGCAAAGCCTCTTCTTCGGAATGGGAAGTGAGGAAGAAAATCCAAAACAGCTCCAAGAGTTTGCGATTATAGGGAGCCGGATTCAAAATTGTCATACGAATACCTTAGTTTCGCAATTGCCGCATGCAGGGAATGATTCTGTTCAACCTTGCGCTGTCAATTCCTGACATCTCTGCGAGATGAAGGATGATGTAATGACAGTTATTTCGAATCCGGAGTAATGGCAGGGAGTATGAGGTTGCCATGAGAGGAAAAATGGAGCTGGCGAGAGGGATTGAACCTCCGACCGGTGGTTTACAAAACCCTAACCAGCTCACCCTTCCCTTCGACGAAACCCCACCATAGAAGCGGAAACCGCTTGATTGATCAATGAGTTAGGTCCTTCATGAATGTTGCGTATGGTTGCGTAGGATGTGACGGGTCTGAGGGAAAAAGGTTACAAAAAAGGTTACACCTCAAATAGAAAGACCTATTTCCTTTGAGAGGAACAGGGGAGGGAAACCTTTTTTTTCCTACAGAAAAAGACAGGGGGGTGGGGGAAAAAATGGGTTTAGTGGATAGCACGTTAGGACCTATTTAAAAACTGCACATATTTTTTATTGGTTTAGGGCGATATGGAACGATTGCTACAGTCAGGCACTGCCAAACACCCTCTAGATTTTGACAAGTTGGGCGGTGCTTGTCAGTTTTCCTGGGTAGTATGTTGTTAGGTGAAGTGACAACTAATTGTGTGCACCCCGCCCAAGCGGTATGATTCAACTATACCTTTGGCTTAACGGGGGATATGGAAATGAAAAAGAATGTTATCGCACTTGCAAGTTTACTTATCCTTTCTGGCTGCTCAAGTACTGGTATCAACCCATTGGCAAGAGATGGCGAAGTCTGGGATGTCACAGGTTGTGCGACCGTACACCAACGTGGGTATATGTGGGGACTTTGCTACCCTGAAGAACTTGAATCTGGTGTGCCCCTCACCGTAGAAGAGAAGGTGGAACTGGGTTATCTTAATAAAAGATCCCCGAAGCAAGCTGATAAAGAAAAACAAGTTCAACAGTAAAGTTCCCCGCCCAAATGGCGGGGTGGTTCCCTCATAGGGGATACCTCCAGCAATATTAAAAGAAGACCTCGGTCGTTCGCTCCTACGTCGCTCACTCCCTCGGCTTACAGTAGCGTTGCCAATTGTCCATCCGCAAAACTTGGTGCTTTGATCATGGGGTATCAGGGAATATGGGTGGTCCAGTGGGGAGTCTAAATCGTCTACCCAGTTTGAGCTTGTGGTAGTGGTTATTCAGTTGTTCTTGGAGAGTATCGAGTTGGGCTTGGACTGACGACATATCTGGTACATCATCGCTTTCGATATGAAAGGGACGAGTAAATACGGTGTCTATGTCTAGTATTGCTTTAACCTTGATGGCATCGGAAGTCCCTGATGGAGGTGGGTCGCAATCTTCAGCAGTAGTTAAAGTCTGGGACCTTGGAGTTATATTTGGTCGTGCTATATCATTGGGATCTTGGCCGTAGATTATATTGTCACCACCACCACCCAGTTGTCCTGGATTCGGCCCTCCTACTATTAAAAAATCTGGCCACAAACCAGGACCGTTGGGGTGTATTAAAGGAGGTCCTGAGCAGTCGGTTGATTCAAAGAAGAAGTGTTTTGGACCCATCCCAGTTAAGCCATCTCCACTCAAATCAACAAGTAAGGTGACCAACTCCTCATTGGTTTCGAAGGAGAACCAAACGTTGGGCGCGGTAGAACCACTGTCCTTTGTCCCAATCACTGGTCCAACCCGTTTCCCATTATCATCAAAAACCGCTAACCCACTTATTTCTGCCATAGCCAGAGATGGCAAACAGAGAACGGATAATAAAGCCAATAAGAAAACACATCGTTTGGTCATCATGATTCCACCTCACATTTCAAATTGTGCACTTTGCTTGGTGCTTCTCTAACTTCTTATCCTATAAATCCTTCGAGAATAACCGTCATATTCCTTTCCCGAAATTCATTCTAACTGCCATTGCGTACACACCAGACAAAGACGTGGTTCGACTTAGGGTTGGAGTTTACATTGCCAAAGGTGAAGTGCACGCCCCACGCTTGCGTGACAGGAGCGGCATGCGTCAACGCCGACCAATAAAAGGCCGACTGGACGTTGCTGAACACGCTCGTATTCACGGCGGGCTGGAAGGTCGTCACGTCCACTACAGCATACAATTCATAGCTCGTCGGCAACCGCCACCCCGCGCCCAAGTCGTTCGTACAATGGTCTTGGGCTTCCGTCGCGGTCCCATCGGAGGACCACTGAAACGTGGATGTACTCGGCGAGTGCTCATAGAACAACCCCGTCCGTATATCACACACTTTCTTTGGGTCCAGAGCATCGGCTTCATAGGTCACATACTGCCCACTCGCATCCGGCGTGCCCCCCGCTACCGGACATACCGGCTTCACTGGCGCTAACATCCCTTCGATCTTCTCCAGCCACTCGTGCGTCTTCCGATTGTCATATTCCAGGTCCTCATGATCCGCCCGAAGATCCTTATGGCTGACATGGTTATCAAAGTACTTCTTCCATTTTCCCGCCTCACTCTCAAGTGGTAGGACACCAAGTAAGAATACGATACTGAACAGCCCAATAAGTCCACGCGTAAATGTTCTCATCTCAACCCCCCCGTACCATGAAACACAAAAGCCCCTCACAATTCCTTGTGAAAGGCTTCTCTTAAATCGTTTATCTGTCTCACCATTCCCTCTCCTGATGGATTGGAGCCAATTGTGAACTTCAATAGATACAGATAACAACCCCCTCTTTTGAGGGGTATAACTCCGGGTGGAGCCCCTGATATAAAAACCAAATACTCGTTTATCCCACAACACGTCTCCAAACGGTATTGCCTTCCTGGGGCATAGGTTGAGCCTGACGGGTTGGAAAGGGTAACGGTCCCATACTAGTGCCATTTCCATCACCTATTCTCTACTGCTTACTTAGATCGAAATTGATGGGGATTTCCACGACGCTACGGACTGGGATATTCCCATCTTTTGCAGGAGTAAATTTCCATTTTTTGACGGCTTCAATTGCCGCTTCATCCAACACGGCGTGTCCACTGCTTTTATGAACGGAAATGGAGCCTGGATTTCCATCAGCTAGGACAACTACGCGGATGAGCACAGTCCCTTCCCATCCTGACTCCCTAGCAATTCGAGGATAGACCGGTGGTGTGGGACCCTCCTGGGCCGGTGGTATTTCCCCTAGGTCCTTTTGATCGAGACGTGGTTTAAGTGCCTCCATTGCATCAAGACGATGTTTTAAGGCCTTCTCGACCATAGATTTTTCCGCCTCTGACCATGTAGGACGTGGGAGCGAGAATCGGCTAGGGTCAAAGCCACAGACACGAGTAGCCAGGGTTGTTTGGTAGTTGTCGTCAGAACCCTTTTGACTTTTCATCTCTTGGCAAATGGTCAAGGCCATGATGGGAAAGGTATTACTGGCCGAACCAAGCTCAACTAGCCTTACGATAACAAGACGACTGATGGATTGGTACATCCACCCAGCGCGACCGGAACGAAGCTTGAGCAAATCAGATAAATCGATCCTGGGGCAAGAGAAACTGTCTGGGTCATTACCATATCTATATCCAGTTTTCGTAAGAATGCAGCCCTCTTCGGCCATGAAGTCATCAATGACTTTCTTGACCGGTCCTTTGATGCCTAATATGTGATACACCAGGTTTTTGGCGATTTCCTCCGGTTTGCATATGTCGTCATTACAGCCACATGCACCGTCCGTGCATAGGGTAATTATCTCACCGTAAGGACTATTTGGGACTTCAGAGGGCTTAGGAATTTTATCTGAATCTGATTGGATTACTACCTCCTTTCCTTTCAACTGCAATATATTCATTGTCTCTTTCCCTTCCAGACCTATCATGGTTTCTGCCGCCGTTTGCAGGTCAGCCCAAGCCAAAGGGAGTAGCGACAGTGGAAGCACTACAAGCAATGAAAAATAAATCGTTGGTTTGGTCATACCTTTCCTCCGTTCATGACACGATTCCTTTGAGTTTTCCGTTAAAGCAGGATTAAAGCCTGTTCTAGAATCAGCAAACAGGATGCCAAGTTGTTGAAGATCGAAATGTGAGAGATATTGAGAAGTTAGATTGATGCGGGGATTGGAGTGTATGGGGGAACCAGCGCGGGGTTGGTTATTCCTGCGGGGGGATGGGTCGATTGGAGAAGCTAAAATAGAAGCCTTTCGCTATAATTCACTGTGCAATGGACTGTGGGGCGTCTGGGGCCTGTTACCGAAGGGGGAAGTGAATAGTTTAGGGACGAGGGGCTCCCTAAATTATTTATAATTGACTTGTTCCAAAAGGGTTTGCCTATGTTTTTTGAGAAGGCGTTTTTCTTAATCTTTTGATGATCTGTCCTGTGAGGTGAAAAATGGATATTACAAAATTAGTACTCCCATTGTTACTTTTGACAATTACAGGATGTGCGGTTTACGGAAAAGTAACGACCGACACTTTGGAAGGTCAAAAAAAAATCTTTCGGGATGGTCGTGAAACTATCATATCTCAATTAAAGCATACGGTTACAGTTTCCCCACCATTAGACAAGATTAATAGTGGGAAGAGGGCTGATTTCTTGATTGCTGTTCGAAATGAAGGTGCCAAAAATATATTATTTTCTATCCATGACATTGAAGTCATTGATCCTAGGCCCAAACTTGGGACAAAAGTGAATAATCTAAAAGTTTATAGTTATGAAGAGCTTGTGGAAGATGAAAAATCTCGGCAGTACAATGCTAAGGTTGGAGCAGCTCTAGAAGGAATTAGTGATTCAATCAGGGCAAGTCGTACAGGCGATTCCTATTCTTATGGCACCTATTCCAGTTTGTATGATTCTGGAACATTTTCTGTAACTACATCCGATTCAGGTAGTGCCAAAGCAGCACAGGCTGCAGCTGAAGCAAAATCGGAAGCTCGTATTGCCAGAATGAAAACTGAGGGAGGGGCAAAGTTAGATAAATTGGACCGTACCATACTTAAGAAACAAACGGTATTTCCCGGAGAATGGCATGGTGGAATTGTTAAAGTACTGCTGCCGCCCATTCAAGATTTACCGACAGAAATTTTTTTCGAGATAAATGTTGATGAGGAAAAACACGCATTTCGTTTTTTGCTAGAAAAATTTCAGCAATAACGGTTCGAAAAACAGAGTCTAGGTCAATATTTCGGCGGTGGGGCTTTTAGGCAAGATGCAAA
This sequence comes from Nitrospinaceae bacterium, assembly GCA_029261615.1. The sequence continues at coordinate 486 of JAJDAX010000252.1, read as the reverse complement.
TTTCACTACCCAATATTGCGGCCCTATTTCTTTTCATTGGAAGAACCCTCGGGGAAAATATCCCTTATCTTCCATGCAATCCCCAAACCCTTCAACCCGCTTTTCCCAGGGAAAATATCCCTTTGCCTTCAGTCGGTGATCAACAAACCGATGGCAATCCTTTATATCAAAAGACTTCAAGCTTTTATCCCGTTTAATGTGGACCCAATATTTTGGACTTGTCTCTCTTGCTGAGTAATAGGGATCATTGGCATCGAAGTCGCTTTTTTCCGTCCACCACCACATTCCTCCAATCAAACAAATCCCGACAACAAGACCCGTGGCGAAACCGTAACCTCTAAAGGCCGGTCCCAATTTGGAAAGGCTCCAGATAATGAAGCGTCCACTTTGAATCACTAACCACGGACTGATGGCAATAGCCCAAACCAACATACCATCTTCAGGCTCATCGGGAAAAATGAGCTTTTGCAAAACCTTCCCAACTAT
>JAJDAX010000251.1 GCA_029261615.1 Nitrospinaceae bacterium | reverse complement strand
TTGCGTTCCGTTGCGTTTTCTCCAATACCGAGAATACCGATCACTTCCCCGTGTTCGTTAAAGCGGGGAGACAGGGTCAGGCGCACCCATAACTTGTGCCCGTCCTTGTGGAGCTCCTCGACTTCACAAGTGATCCCTTTTTTTTCATTAAGGAGGTGAGTGACAACTTCCTTGACCACTTCACGTGTGTCACCATCATCCGGATAAAGGATAGAGATTTTTTCTTTGTCGATGATTTCCTCGGAAGAATAACCGAGCATGTTTTCAGCGCCCTTGTTCCAGAGAAGAATATTGCCCTGCAAATCGGTGATCATGATAGAAACCGCCGAGGGGCTTTCGACAATATTTTGCAGGGAAATAATTTTATTCAGCCATTGGCTTTCCTTCTCCCGCCATTCAGTTGCCTGTTTTTTGAGAAGGCTATTTTCCTGGCGCAGGCGGTCTAGCTCTACCGCGATTTCCTGATTGTCTTTTTTGCTTGAACCGAGAGTCATCTTTATTCCGCTAATGGTTTTTCTTGCATCGAAAAAGGGCTGAGTGCTTCATAAATGTTGATAACGGATAATAATTTGTGCCTGAACCGATCAGATTCTGCTACTTTCATAAGTAAACCTCAAAAAACGAAAGCTTGCTACCTTAAAAGTCCGGCCATCAACCTGACTATGTTAATTTATTGATTAGTGCAGGGCTTTTAACTGCAATCAGGGTTTATGAACCAGTATAGAAAAAGGCGGCAAAACTACACCATATTTCCCCAAAGACCGGGCTTTTTGAATCTTATTCTGATAGTTTCCTTCAGTCGGTTTTCCTGACCCATGATAGAATGCTCTCTATAAAAGGTCAAAATTAACCTAAAACCATATATAGCATGAACGAAATTGTGACCCCTGTTGAGGGGTTGTTGGATCAGTTTTTACCCTTTCCCAGAGAATTGTTGCTTTCAGATCCTCGAAAGGTAGAGGATATTCTGAATGATCTTTCGATCGAGGATCAGGCTCGCTGTTTCATGATGTATTCCGGAAAGGAGCGGCAGAACTTACTGCTTTTGTCTCATAACGCCTTTGCTTTGATGCAGATACTGCCGGATGAAGAGATCTATCATACGGTCAAGGAAATTGGACCTGCAGATGCGTATCCGATGCTCTCAGTTTTATCACCAGCGCAGGTACAGTTCTTTTTTGATATGGAATGGTGGGGAGGCGACAAGTTTCTCCCTGAAAGGGCCTGGGACTGGTTCGAATGGATGGATCACGGCAACGACAATCATCTGCTGGAATGGTTTGAGACGGAAGAATTCGAACAGAAAATCATGTTCCTGCAGGCATTTATCAAGGTATTCAAGCGCGATGAGAGCACCGACCAATACGAGGGGGTCGGAGATAAGCCTTCCTGGACACCGGACGGGGTTTATGACCTGTTCTTTATAAATGAAGATAGTTCAGGGCTTTTTAAAAAAACGTTTATCAATCTCTACAATACAAACGCAGAGCTGTTTCGTGCGCTGATGGAGGGAGTGATCTGGTACCCCATCACGCAAACTGTGGAAAAAGCTTATCAATGGCGGCTGACGCGTACGTCTGACCGGGGTCTCCCGGATTTTGAAGAAGCTTATACCGTATACAGCAAACTGGATGTTCTCAGCTTGAGTGAGAATCCACCTGCACCGGAAGACTTTGAGGTGGACCCTGAAAGGAAGACGCTGGCTCCCACGTATCCTTTGTTCGAGGCTGATCCGGCATCCTTTCTTGGTCAGTGCCTTTCACGCCTGAAAGATATCAGCAGGTTTGATGCCATTTGCTGGGAACTGGTGATGCTGGCGAATAAGGTAATCGTTGCTGACGGGCTGGACCTTGGTAGTGTCGAGGCCCGCCGGAGCACGCTTAAAAAAGTTTTGGGTTACATCAATATCGGTCTGGAGCTCGGTGCTGGCGGCGACCTGGAACTGGGTGAAAAGCTTCTCGCCCGCACCTGGATGCAGTCGCTATTTCAGGTAGGGTATGCGGGAGTCATGCAGCTCAAATGGGATATGGAAACTTTACTGAAGGATCATGGCCCTCTGGTCAAGCAGATACCGGGTCCTGTGATGCAGGAACACCTCGCCGCCATGATCGGCCGGTTTCCCCGGATTGGTGTTCATCGCATTATGCAGGAAGAAGCCCCTTCTATTGATGAAGAATCAGAAAACGATATGCCAGAGATCCACTGGCGTGATCTTGAATCGATGGTCGATTTACAACGGCTTCGATATTTGCAAGGGCAGGTGCGGTTCCGGGTTCGGTTTGTCAATATGGTGCTGGGTCTCTCAAAAAAAGATATCGAAGCCATGGCGGCGAAATCGCGTTACCCAACGGCTATGGTGGATTTAGATGCCATATGTCTGACATTGACCGCCCTGGCTCATTACGCCATGTTTGGGCAGGTCGCCTGCGAGCCTTTATCTGAAGAAGCTGCAAACTCTTTCCTGCAAGTGATTTTTCTGCCGAGCCCCATACCCGGTGATGAGCGGGCTCTTAATGCGGATATTCTGGAGCCTTTTCGAGACCGTCTGGAAGAAATGCCGCTTGCCTGGACAGATGTAGACCGGGAAGAACTGGATCGCCTGATGAAAGAGGTTGAAGAAACCTTATATCAGCAGTTTGGTGGGTTACAATCAGGTCAGCCCGTTGAATGGCATTTTACCCGCGGGCTTTGTATCCTTTAACCTTAGGGGTAGCCGGGTCTCGTTCACAATTTTTTCTATTTTAAAATGGTTAAAAAGAGTGTAAGATTTCGTCCTCTTCAAGAACTGTAGCCCAGATAATAAAAGGGCTTGCGAATTTTCTTCTACGGGAAATCAAGACATGACAGAAACAGAATCCAACCCGGCGCAGAATCCAGGTGAATCTGCGAAAGATAAAGACGCTCCTGAAGATCCCGGTATGATGGAATCCGTGGGTTCTTTTCCCTGCTGGATGTTGAAGCTCATCGACACCGTCACTCCCGATGCCTTAAGAACAAAAGAGCCGCCCAAAAAAAATTACCGCATCTAAGACCCCAGCCTTAAGAGCATCCTTATTTATTTCCTACGTTCAGTAACGGCAACTCCACAAGCTTTACCCATGAGCCTTGGTGGCGGCCCGATGCTATTTTTAGAGGTGCCCTCAAATGAAAATTATTAAAAGAGCGTTGATCAGTGTTTCCGATAAATCCGGTATTGCCGGGTTTGCCAAAGAATTGCACGCACGTGGTGTCGAAATTCTGTCCACCGGCGGCACAGCTGAATTGCTGAAGGGAGAAGGAATTCCGGTAACTCAGGTATCAGATTACACGGGTTTCCCCGAGATGATGGACGGTCGCATCAAGACACTACACCCGAAAGTCCATGGTGGAATTCTTGGTCGGCGTGATGTTGAAGCCCATATGCAGGCCATGGAGAAACATGGCATACAACCCATCGACATGGTGGTGATCAATCTCTACCCGTTTGAGGCGACCATCGCAAAACCTGGATGCACTCTGGAAGATGCGATTGAGAATATCGACATTGGTGGACCGGCGATGGTTCGATCCTCTGCCAAAAACTACAACGATGTAGCGATCGTGGTTGACCCGGCGGATTATCCAGTGGTGTTGAAGGAGATGGAGGACTCGGGAGGTGAGGTGAGTCTTCAAACCCGGAAGCGCCTCAGCCGCAGCGCGTTTGCTGCCACCTCAAAATACGACGCGATGATTTCAGGTTACCTGTCGTCACTCGAAGATAATGCACCCTCCTTCCCGGCGCAGTTTAACCAGAGCCTTTCCAAGGTTCAGGAGTTGCGTTATGGAGAGAACCCGCATCAGTCAGCAGCGCTTTACCGTGAGGCTAACCCGGCATCCAATCGTATTGTCAATGCGCGGCAACTGCAAGGCAAAGAGTTGTCTTTCAACAACTACATTGATATGAACGCCGCCTGGGAACTTGCTATTGAGTTTCCCGAATCATCAGCGGTCATTATCAAACATACCAATCCCTGTGGCGCGGCTGTTGGTCAAGATCAATTGACGACGTTTCTAAAAGCCCGTGAAACCGATCCGACTTCCGCGTTTGGCGGCGTACTGGCGTTCAACAAAACGTTGACGGTGCAGACGGTTGAAGAAATTCTCAAAAATTTTGTAGAAGTCATTGTGGCACCGGGGTACGAACCTGCGGCTTTGGAGCTACTGGCTAAAAAGAAAAACATCCGTGCCATGGAAATGCCTGATGCGAGTGCGGGTTCCACCGAACAGGATCTGAAAAAAATCGGTGGCGGCCTGCTTGTTCAGGATTCAGATAGATTGACCCTCGATCCGGACAAGTTGAAAGTGGTGACCGAAGTGAAACCGGATGATTCAATGCTCAATGCCTTGAAGTTTGCATGGATTGTCGCTAAGCACGTGAAATCCAATGCGATCGTGTATGCGCAGGGACAGGAAACGGTAGGAGTCGGTGCAGGGCAGATGAGCCGTGTGGATTCTGCGCGACTGGCTGTCGAAAAAGCGAATAAGGAAGTCCGTGGATGTGTCATGGCGTCCGATGCTTTTTTCCCTTTCAGGGATTCTGTGGATGCAGCTGCCGAGTCGGGTATAACTGCCATTATCCAGCCTGGAGGTTCCATTCGCGATCAGGAGGTCATCGATGCGGCCAATGAACACGGGATGGCGATGGTGTTTACGGGAATACGGCATTTCAAACATTAATCGTTTGTTCAAAGAGGAAAACAGCCCTCTAATCAATAAAACTCCGTGGTCGAAAAAAATAACTTTAAAATTAATTGAGGTCCCTTTAGAGTATTAATTATCGTTTTCCAGAAGCATTTGATGATTTTTCTTACGACCCCATCCGTTTTTGCCGTTATATTATTGTAGAGCCAGTTCGGATAAACGTTTGTTTTGGAGTGGGTGGGATGGCAAGTCATCTTAAAGATTTTATTGTGGTTGAAGAAGATAATGACCATTTTCATTTCCTGAAAACAGCGTTGGATAATTCAGATTTTGAAAGCCGTCCACTTCGGGTGGAAAACCCAACCGAGCTTCAAGCTCTTCTCGAACACCCTGAT
>JAJDAX010000250.1 GCA_029261615.1 Nitrospinaceae bacterium | reverse complement strand
GCCCCATGACCCCCACAGATACAGCGGGTAAGCCCTGGAAGCAAAAGGTCCAGATCGGCGATTGCACGCTGTATCAGGGCGATGCAATGAAGATCCTTCCCCATATCGCCAACGTGAATCTGATGGTCAGTGACGTGCCATATGCCCTGACAACGGGCGGGGTATCGAAATCTTCCAAAACCATGTCGGGAATATTCGCCGCTCACAATTATGCCAATGACGGGCAACTGATCAAGGCGACGGTGCCTTTCCCGGAGATGATGGCCGCTATTTATTCATCCATGGCGGTGGATGGCGATTGCTACGTGATGGCCAACGACAAGAATGTCTATCCACTCATGCAGGCGACTTTCATGGCCGGGTTTAAATTCCACAATTTGCTGGTTTGGGACAAGGTAACCCCAACGGCAAACCGCTGGTACATGAAAAATCTGGAATTCACCCTGTATCTCTGGAAGGGCAGGGCAAAGACAATAAACCACCCGGAGTCCAAACAAATATTGCGGGCGGGGATACGAAACGAAACAGATCATCCCACGGAAAAACCTGCTTCATTGATGCACGAATACGTGCGCAATTCGAGTGATGTTGGCCAGCTTGTCTGCGACCCGTTCATGGGTTCGGGCACCACCGGCGTGGCTTGTGTCCAGCTTTCCCGACGGTTCATCGGTATCGAACTTGATTCCAAATATTTCGAAATGGCCTGCGAGCGGATCTCTGTCGCCTATGACAATCCCGGTCTGTTTGTGCCAGCGAAATCACCTAGCCCCATACGGCTGGCTCAGGAGGGATAAATGAACCGCCCAGAACCCAATATAGACGCGGATTACGAAGCGCCTCTCGATCTGCCCTGCAACGTGCAGGCAGAGCAGAGCTTACTCGGCGCAATCCTTCTGAATAACGACGCCTACGCACTGGTATCTGGATTCCTCGACGCTGATCACTTCTTTTTCTCGCCCCACCAAGAAATATATGAGGCGATGGGTGGGCTGATCGCCAACGACCGCATTGCCTCGCCGATTACACTTAGGGACGTGCTCCCGAATGTGGAGGTAGACGAGGGGGTCAGTCTACAACAATACCTCGCCAGGCTGAGTGCTTCTGCAACCACCGTTTTAAATTCCCCTGACTTTGGCCGCGCCATCCATGACCTTGCCCAACGCCGGTCTCAGATTGAGATAGCAGGGAAGCTGACCGAAAGCGCTTACAGCGCCACTGGGGCAATTTCACCCGATCAGAATGCCGAAGAGGCTATATCTGATCTTGAGGCGCTCCTTTCCGCTGGTACAGGGCGCCACAGGATAGAATCCGGCATGGTTGGCAGCCTTGCAGGGAAGTTAATTGAATCGCTCGACAGTGACGTGCCATTGGGCATTCCATGGGGGCTCACGAGCCTCGACCGGATAACCAACGGAGCCTGTCCCAAAGAGCTTATTCTGATCGCTGGCAGGCCGAGTATGGGGAAAACCCATGTCGCAAGCTCCTTGGCGCTGAATATGGCCAAGCGAGGACATGGTGTCTTGTTCCTTTCACTGGAAATGAGCCGAGAGCAACTTATCGCCCGCATGTTCACCGACATGGTGTTCAGCCGTGGATCACCAATTTCATACAACAAGATATTAAGCCGGTCCCTCGACATGATCGAGCGGGAGCGGATTGAAGGGTGCCAGACGGATTTCGAAAACCTGCCACTTGATATTGCCGCCACCAGCGCACCAACGGTCGAACGTCTGCGTGCTCTTGTGAGGCGCAAATTCAAGGAGTTCAAGCGGCGCGGCCATACACTCGAGTTGGTCATAGTGGACTATTTGGGCTTGATGATGCCGAGCGGCCGATACGCCGGTCAAAAGGTCAATGAAGTCGGAGAAATATCGTTCGGACTCAAAGGCTTGGCGATTGATTTTAACATTCCAGTTATGGCGCTCTCACAACTCTCAAGGCAACTCGAGCAGCGTGACAGTAAACGCCCGATGCTGAGTGATTTGCGTAATTCCGGAGATATAGAGCAGGACGCCGACACGGTGATTTTTGTTTACCGCGATCATTATTATTTAAAGCGAAAAACGGACGGCAAGAAAGTCAATTCACCCGAGGATCTGGAGCGGTTAATCGACTGCGAGAATGAAATGGATCTGATCGTTGCCAAGCAGCGAAACGGTCCGACACAAACCGCCACGGTCTACGCGGACATGGCGGCAGGCGCGGTGAGGAACCAATGAACAACAAAGAATGGGACGAAAGCGAACCAATCCTGATTGGCGATCTCGTTGAAAAGGTAGTCGAGGAAACTATTGAAAAATACTACCACCGCTATCCTGATCGTAGACTAGGGGACGGGGGTAGCAAATGAGCAATCATCTCCCGTGGTTCCGGCTTTATTCAGAACTCCCCCATGACGAGCGAATAGAGGAAATAGCGTTCGAGGATCGCTGGCACTACATCAATATTCTTTGCATGAAATGTTCCGGTATTTTGGACAAAGAATATCAAAATGACAAAATGCGTGAGCGCAAGATTGCGCGAGAATTGGGCGTCGATACAGAGACCGCCGAGTTCGTTTGCGCCCGATTGGTGGAGGTGGGGCTGATAGATGATGCCTGGCAGCCGACCGGTTGGGACAAAAGACAGTTTTCGTCAGACTCTAGTACCGGGCGTGTTCGTAAGTACCGGGAAAGTAAGAAGAAAAAAACAGAAAACGGGAATGTAACGGGGGTGAAACGTTACAGTAACGGTACAGAGTCAGAAGCAGATACAGATTCAGAAGCAGAATCTACTGATGATAACAGCGCGCAGGCGCGAGAAGAAATCCACCTTGACGAGCTAGAGACCAAACTGAGGCAAGTAGCTGGCGATAGCACCAATACTGCTGCCCCAAATCTGTGCGTCATGTCCGAACCATTGGGGTGGATAGGCGCGGGGTTTGATCTCGATCTCGATATCCTTCCTACTATCAGAACCGTTGCAAAGCGGGTTCGAAAGAAGCACCGAATCCAAGCCTGGGGGTATTTCACCCAGGCGATTGCCGACGCCCATGCAAGGCGAACCAAGCCGGTTCCTGCCGGTGACGGAACGGTCGAAGCCGAGGAAGAATCCAGGCCACTCAGGGACCCCGCCACCTTTACCGTCGAGGATTGGCAAAAGCGACTTGAGCGATATTGGGCCGGTGAATTTGAGTGGCCGGTCGAAATTCTTGGCGCGAGCCCCCCTGCTAAGCCGGGAGATCCCATCGAGCCCGGCTGCATGGTGCCGGCAAAACTCCTGGATGTGGGACATGCGTAACAAAAATTCATTCCATTGGACCAAGGCGGCGGACGATATTTTGCGCCGCGTTGTGCAGGGGCAGGGGAAATCATACGCGGCCGCCGCCGAGATAATTGGTATTTCCAGAAATGCTTGCGCCGCGCGCGGTCACAGGATTGGTATTTTGGCAAGCAAAGGCCAGAAAACCCGCAAGTTTTCGAACCAGCCCAGGGCAGACACAAACACCAAGGTTTCCCTTGCCGAAATGACCCGCCACCGCAAGGCAGTCATTGCCAAGCACGGGCCAGAGCCGGATCCTGTAGGTCATCTGGTCAACACGGGAGATTGCCAGTTTATCCACGGGGATAAGCCCTTCATGTGGTGCGGGCACCCGAAGCAGGAAGGTTCGTCTTTCTGCGAATGGCACCATCCGCTTTGCTACGTGCCGGTGGAACCAAAGAAGTCGGGAAAAGTCCCGGCAACGGGACAATTGGAGATTGCAAATGCTGAATAAGGTCACGCTGATAGGTCATTTGGGTGCCGACCCGGTAATTCGATACACCCAACAGGGTAAGCCGGTTGCCAGCTTTTCTGTTGCCACGTCTGAACCCTGGAAAGACAAGAAAACTGGCGAGAAAAAGGAACGCACAGAATGGCATCGTTGCGTTTGCTTCAGCGAAAAACTCTGTGAGATCATCGAAAAGTACCTGAAAAAAGGCGCCAAGATTTATCTCGAAGGCCAAAATCAAACTAGGAAATGGCAGGACAAGGACGGCAACGATCGATACTCAACCGAGGTTGTCTTACAGGGTTTCAACGCCAAGCTGGTGATGCTGGACAGCAAGGGCGATGGCCGTGGAACCCCGGAAGCGGAAGACTACGGGCTGGACCCAGATCGCGCGGCCGGATCTGGACCAACAGCGGATGACCATCGGCGCGCCAAGGACCCGGATGATGCCGGACAAGGGCCAGGTGACGAGGTTGCGTTTTGACCTTCACCGTTGAGCATAGGGCGATCACCACGCCGAAACGGCACTGTCAGGCGCCAGAACGGGCCACGGACGCGGAAATAGCATTCTCACTGGCCAGCACAGCGTATTTCACGAAGAACGACGATCCAGAGCGTTACCGGCGGTATCTGGAGGCCAAGATCACCCTGCTTACCGAACAATTGAAACTGCAGAAAGAGATAATCAGGAGGCGATTGCATGGCGGCAAAGCGCAAACGCAGAGACAGACGACAAAAACCAATAGAACTGGTCGGTTATGATGGCACGCGCAAATTAAAGGTTTCCAGCGTCGAAGAAGCCTATGGCCCGGACAAGACCAAGCGCGAGACGGTTATCAAGAATGTCCACCACGACGCGATCGAAAAGCTGTATGCCAGAGGTATCATAGGTGATGCCCAAAAGCGGGCGGCTGACAAGGTGCGCTGGATCATCGAGGCGCTTGGGGCGTCAGGCGCGCCGGCGTTTGATCCGAGCAAGATTCAAGTTGATACTTCGCCGTCCGGCCAATCAATATCTGATCGTGTGATAGATGCCGGCATTCAGTTGCGCGGACTTATCGATGAGGTTGACAGCATCCCGCTCGCGATTGTCTTGCGAGTTGCCGGCCACGGCGAAAACCTTTCACAAATAGCGCGGCTGATCGAGACTGAACCAACGGCGGTATCTCAAGGCGGATGCTCGCGAAGGACAAGAGACTACTGTGGGAGATTGCTTAAAGATGGGCTGACCCAATGCGCAGGATATTGGGGATATGTGACCGTAAAACACAATATGGGGTATGGTGCCGTTATTACAGATTGGCAAAAAAGTGCTTGACCGATGGGACCGTTACACGCGATAGACCATTTAGTGATTCGATTTACGCCCGGACAGGGGGACCTGAACCGGGTTTTTGTTTGTGATATCACAAAACCTCACATTGGCGGAGCGCATGACAAAAATTCTCAAACCACAAAAACCCTTCACCAAACTGCAGAATGGGGATTATTGCGGTGTCCACATTCCTTTGCCGAATAACATGACCGTCTATGGGCCGGAAAAAGACACCAACGTTAAGATGCGTGTCGCCAGATTTTATGGCACCAAGTTTTTCGAAAAAGAAACCAAGCGCGGCTGATATCACAAAAGCAGGGGATTGTTGCGATGGGTGATTTAATCCAATTCCACAGCAAGCGCCGATGTAATGATTGCGATGAATGGATCAATCCGCGTCGATTAAGCGCTGTGCCGGACACAAGAACTTGCACCGAATGCGGCAAAGCCCGGGAGAATGTTGTTGATCGCGCACTAAAAAATGTGCCGCTTAGTGAGCGCGCAGTTGTCGAAATCAGATTCTAGTTGCTAATTGGGTGAGTGGTAACGGCAAGGCCCGAGCGATGCGCATAAGCAAAGAGCGCAGCGCGGCCAAAGACCGACCCATCGAACTGAGAGTTTGGCACCCAAATCCCATTAAAGCAGAGTAGAGCACCGGTAGCTCGCCAGTCTCATAATCTGGAGGTGGCGGGTTCAATTCCCGCCTCTGCAACCAATCAAGGCACAACGAGGTGCCAACATGGAATTCAATATATCATCAAACATTCGAGAGTTTGAGCGGAAGCTAATCCGGTTACAGCGGCAACAGGTGCCATTCGCACTATCCAAGGCCATGAACAATACCATGTTCGATGTGCGGCGCTTTGAGGTAGGCGTCACATATCCGAAAGCCTTTGCGGTCAAGAGCCCTTCATTCTTTAGGGCAATCATGCGGGTCGATGAGGCGACCAAGATAAACCTTGTTGCGAGGCTGACTGACAAATCACCGGGCGGGCGCGACTATCTGCAGCGCCATACAGAGGGCGGCACCAAAACGCCAAGGGGATCAAACATTGCAATCCCGGCTCAAGTCAGGCGTAGGGCACGCGGCGGTGTTCTAAATTCGAAGCGCCCAAACAAATTGCTAAGCGACCCGAAAGTCTTCAAAGGCATGATACGCGGCAAGCCTGCCATCATGCGCCGAATGGGCAGGGCGAAGAGCCGATCGATAAAAGTGCTGTACCTGCTAAGGCCGAGCGTCCCCATCAAAAAGTCATTTAGATTCTACGAGGACGGCGCCAAAGTGGTGCAGCGTACATTGCCCGGTCACTTCCAGACCTCATTCACAAGGGCGCTCGCAACTGCGAGATAATCACGTTGTGCGGTGCGGCGTACGTTGTGCATTGCGCAATATAAGTAAGGTACTTTGGGAAGCCTGGCGTCTGCGGGTAACGCCCGACCTCGATAGAACGCTGCTCACAGTAAAAATGGATGGTGGACCAACCTTATGACAACAGCAAAGGTTGCGGCTGAGCATATTTCGGTCAATGCCAGGAATTTCACGGAATTGTTGAACAAGGGTGCTATCGAACGTCAAGGGCGCGGGCAATACAATCTAGATGATGTGAGAAAGCAGTATATTTTGCACTTGCGGGCTCGGGCGTCGAACTTCGGCACGCTCAAGGATGAATCCTACGAGCAGATGCGGTTGCGCAAGATGGCGGCCGATACTGAGAAAGCGGAAAGGCAAGCAGCGTTGCTGTCCGGCGATCAGGTCAGGTCGGATGACGTGCGATCTGATTGGGTGAGGGTGTGCACGGCGATCCGGACCAATATGCTTTCGATACCGGCGAAGGTTGCGCCGCAACTTTTGGACATTGATACGGTTGTCGGATTGGAGGCGGTATTGCGGGAGCAAATTGACCAGGTCCTGCTTTCATTGTCTCAGGCGAATGTTGAAACTGAAAGTTAGCGGCGCTGGTGTCAGGAATGTTACGGCATGTCTTGCCACACTTAAGCCAAATCCAAGATTGTCACTTTCGGAATGGGCAGACAGTAAACGGATTTTGAGCCGGGAAGATAGCGCGGAACCGGGCAACTGGAATACGGCGCGGGCGGAATACCAGCGCGGGATAATGGACGCGGTGACCGATCCGTCCGTTGATGAAGTGGTGGTTATCAAGGGGACCCAGATTGGCTGGACGGCAATCCTTGGCAATGCAGTCGGATATTATATTGATCAGGACCCGGCGCCGATATTGTTGGTTCAACCGACCGTGGATCTAGGCCGCGCGTGGTCGAAGGAACGGCTTGCGCCGATGTTGCGGGATACGCCCTGTTTACGCGGAAAGGTCAAAGAAGCGCGGGCTCGGGATAGCGACACAACGAATCTCTACAAGCAATTTGACGGCGGGTCGCTGAACATCATCGGCGCCAACGCGCCGTCCGGCTTGGCCTCACGGCCTATCCGTATCGTGATTTTCGATGAAACAGACCGATTCCCAATTTCTGCCGGGTCAGAGGGTGATCCGATGAAACTTGCGAGCAAGCGGCAGGAAACATTCTGGAACCGCAAGACTTTGAAGGGATCGACGCCGACGATCAAAGGATTTTCGCCGATCGAAAGGGATTATCAGAAATCGGATAAGCGCTTGTTCCATGTTCCTTGTGGCCATTGCGGTGAGTCTCAGGTGCTCCGATGGGAGCAAGTCAAATGGGACAAATCAGAGGATGGCGAACATTTACCCGAGACCGCTCATTATGGCTGCGAACATTGCGGCGTCTTGTGGACCGATGCCGAGCGCTGGAAAGCGGTTTCCAAGGGTGAATGGATTGCGTCTGCGCCGTTTCGCGGTGTGGCAGGATTCCATCTAAACCAGTTTAATTCGCCCTGGGTGAAATTGGAAAGCATAGTCAGGGAATTCCTGGAGGCCAAGGGCCGGCCGGAATTACTGCAAGTCTGGGTCAATACCGTTCTGGGCGAAGTATGGGAAGAACAGTCGGAGACCATCGCGGCGGCCGGGCTTAAAACGCACATCGAGAATTATGGACCAAACGATCTGTCTGAAGGCGTTCACTTTGCAACGGCTGGTGTCGATGTCCAGGACAACAGGCTTGAAGTTGAAATAGTCGGTTGGGGCGAAGGGGATGAATCCTGGGGTATCCAGTATGAGGTACTCTATGGCGATCCTGCCCAAAAAACAGTTTGGGAAGCACTCGACGAATTGTTGCTCGATCGGTTCTGGACCATTGATGGGCGGCTTGTCAGGGTTCGCGCGGCCTGCGTTGATTATCGCGGACACCACGGCGCAAGCGTGGAAGCATTCTGCAAAAAACGGTTCCGGCGTAATATCTACGCAATTGGCGGGCAGGCGGGGCCGCGACTGATCTGGCCGAAACGGGCGAGCAAAACCAAGCACAAGGGAACGCTGTTTATCGTCGGTGTCGATACCGCGAAAGACGCTGTTTATGGCCGGTTCAAAATCAATGACCCAGGGCCAGGCTATTGCCATTTCCCAGATTCATATGATGACGAATGGTTTGATCAGGTAACTGTTGAGCGGGTTGCTACGCGCTACCGTGAAGGGCGCCCGTATCGGGTTTGGGTAAAACCAAAGGATGCGCGGAACGAAGCCCTGGATTGCCGTGTCTACGCATTGGCGGCGCGCATGAGCCTTCTCGATAGTCAGACCAAGCCTTCAACGGTCAAGGCCGATACGACAGAGGATCGACACCTAGTCGAACAAGCAATAGAGCGCCAGCAAGCCGTTGGTCCGGTCATTAGAAAGCGCCGCGTCAGATCAAAAGGGGTCCGCATGTAATGGCAGGCATCACACTGGCTCAGGCCGAAACCCAACTGGCCGCATGGCTGGCGGCATCAACGGCGGTGGCTTCAAATCAAAGCTACTCGATCGGCGGGCGTTCGCTGAGCCGCGCCAATGCCGGCGAAATCATGGAACAAATCAATTTTTGGGAAGCGCGGGTCCAAAGGCTGTCCCGGCCATCGCGCAAACGCACAAGATTCGTTGTTAAATAGAGGAATTCAACATGGTAGATTTAACGGTCACAGCGGCGAGTGTTGTAAATATCACCGCGCAGGGTGAAAATGGCACGGCTGGCGCAACTATTACTGCTGGTCAGGTTGTGTATCTCGATACCAGTGATGCCAAATACAAACTGGCGGACAGCGATTCAGGCACGGCGGCGGTCAGGCAGCCAAGGGGCATCGCCCTAAACAATGCGTCTGATGGTCAACCACTAACAATCGCGAAATCGGGTCCAGTCACAATCGGCGCAACCTTGACGGCTGGTGTTGCATATTACCTGTCGGATACGCCGGGTGGAATTGCACCTGTCGCCGATCTCGCATCGGGCGATTACCCGTGCATTATTGGGATGGCGACATCAACGTCCGTTCTTGATATCGACATCAATTATTCCGGCGTTGCCCTTTAACCTCGCTGATTTCAATCCGGCCCACCAGCGCGCTTAGGCGCGTTTTTTTGTGCGCCAACCGTATGAGGCTTTCGTTTCATGAAAAACCGTGATGCGCCAGACATAAAGCCGACTTTGGTTGATAGCCTTGTTAAATATTTCAATCCTGTTGCCGCGATGCGTCGCCAAAAAGCAAGACAGGTTCTTGCCTATACAGGTGGTTACCAGGGCGGCAAGCGCGATCGCCGGTCAATGCGTACGTGGAGGCCCCACGGCAATAGCGCAGACGCGGATATCCTGCCGGATCTGGCGGACCTTAGAAATCGCACGCGGGATCTGGCCAGAAATACGCCCGTGGCAACTGGTGCAATCAATACGGTCGTAACTAGCGTTGTCGGGGACGGGCTGCAACTGAAGCCGGAAATCAACGCCAAGTTTTTGAGCATGACCGAAGATCAGGCGGACGCATGGGAACAGTCAACTGCGCGGGAATGGAAGATTTTCTGTAAGTCCGCGGATTTTACCTCGGTGCAGAATTTCCAGGACCTCCAAGCGCTCATGTTTCGCGCCACGTTGGAAAGCGGCGACGTGTTTGCAATTCGGAGATTCAGGGAAGATTTTGGGGACACGTACGGCACAAAAATCCAGTTTATCGAGGCCGATCGGGTAAGCAATCCGAACCGTGGCTCAGATGGCATGGGTACAAAGAAGAACAAGATATTCGCTGGTGTCGAGATCAACCGTGATGGGCGACACCAAGCCTATCACGTATCCGATGAGCACCCCGGAGCCCTACACAAAGGCGCTGATGATTGGCGCCGGGTTCCTGCAAGGGACAAGCAGGGGCGCCCGATCGTTATCCATATGTTTGACAGGTTGCGGCCTGATCAGACGCGCGGGGTTCCATATCTTGCCCCGGTGATCGAAGCGCTCAAACAAATGGGCGACTATTCGGACGCGGAAATTATGGGCGCCGTTGTCAGCGCCATGTTCACGGTGTTCGTCAAGTCGGAAACCGGCGACGATATTCTGGACACGGATGCGACTTCAACGAGCGGTGTTCTTGATGCAAATGAAGAATTGTCACTCGGCAACGGCGCCATCGTTGATTTGGCGGCTGGCGAGGATATTACATTCGCCAACCCATCGCGCCCGAATTCAAATTTTGAGCCCTTCATGGCCGCATTTTTGAGGCAAGTCGGGTCCGCTTTGGAGTTACCGTTTGAGTTGCTGATCAAGCATTTCACAGCGTCCTATTCGGCATCGCGCGCGGCGCTTGAAATGGCGTGGCAGTTTTTCGCACGGCGTCGTGGCTGGATGATCAGGAACTTTTTGCAGCCCATTTATGAATGGTTTCTCGAAGAAGCCATTGCGTTAGGCCGTGTAACCGCGCCGGGGTTTTTCAATGATCCAGCCATACGGCTTGCTTATTCGAATGCAGACTGGATCGGTGCGACACGCATCGGGCTAGATCCGCTGAAGGAAGCCCGGGCCGATAAGACAGATATCGAATTGGGGACCAAAACACGGGCGCAGGTTGTCATGGAGCGCACTGGCGGAACATGGGAATCAAAGCACGCGCAATCGGTCAAAGAAATCACCAGACGGCGCGATGCCGGTATCGAAGAACCTCCTGAAAACAACCAAACCACAACATCGAATATAGGGAATTAGGGCATGTCGAGCAATCTTATCGAGGGAGGCAAACTTGTTCTCTATGGTCCTGTTGGGTTGAGTTTTGGCGATGGCGATGGATTTACCGCGCGCCAGGTTATGTCGGCACTGTCTGATCTCGAAGGCGACGTTACCGTGCAGATCAATTCCGGTGGCGGGTTGGCTTTTGAGGGCGTGGCGATATTCAACGCATTGAAAGCGCATGACGGCAAAATCACTACCTTAATCGACGGCATTGCGGCCTCGGCGGCGTCTGTCATTGCGATGGCTGGTGATGAGATTATCATGCAGGAAGGCGCATTGATGATGATCCACAATGCTTCGGGCCTCACCTGGGGAACCAAGGCGGATCACGAGAAAACGATCGAATTATTGGGCAAGCTCGACGGTAATCTCGCCTCGATTTATGCTGCAAGATCAGGGACAGAAAAGGGCCTGGTGCAGCAACTAATGGACGCGGAAACGTGGCTTGACGGCGATGAGGCCGTCGAACAGGGCCTCGCCACGCAAGCCGCTGGCGATAAGTCTGATGATCCTTCGGCATTTGCATACAAACTTTATCACGAAGCCCCTGAGTGGCTTTCCAATAAATTTGAAATCAATGCCGCGCAGTCAAAACAGGTTGCGCGTGAGATTTCGGCTCATTTGAGCCGGGAAGTGGCGGCTATGTCCGCCGTCGAAATCAGTCAACAAAAGGAGACTCCCATCATGACTGACAAAGTGAAAGCCTCGGCGGACAATAACGCCGATGCAACCAACCCCGTGACGCTGGAAAGCGTTGTGGCGAACAACCCGGAAATTGCGAACGAGCTTCGGTCAGAAGGTGCGGCAACTGCCGCCCAGGCGGAGCGCGATCGCATTTTGGGGATTGAGGATCAGGCGTTGCCTGGTCACGAATCCATGATCGCGGAAATGAAGGCCGACGGTAAAACCACGCCCGAACAAGCCGCAATCCGCATCATCAACGCTGAAAAGGCACTCGGTGAAAATCGCATCAAGGCGATGAAGGACGCGGACAAGGAAGTTGATCTCGAAGCCGCGTCGAGCGCCACGGGAGACGAACACGTCACCGATCCTGGTGCCAGTCTTTCCCCGGATGAAATTTGGGAAAAGGGCGGTGAAATTCGAAGCGAGTTTACGGACAAAGAGTCCTATCTCGCATTCACAAAAGCCGAAAGCGCTGGCCGGGTTAAGTCCCTGTCTCGTTCGGCAGCATAGGAGCTACAAATCATGACTACACTTGCAGCGAATAGCCCTCGCGCTTTTGAGGGCGGCAATCGAAATGAAATTCCGGTCATCGCATCGGATATCATTTATGAAGGCGCAGCGGTCGGCGTCGTTACCGCGTCAGGCCATGCTCGACCATTGGCGGCGGGCGATAAGTTTGTCGGGTTTGCCGAGGCAAAGGCTGATAATTCTGCCGGTGCGGCGGCTGATATCAATGTTCGGGTTGTTGAAAGCGGGAAAATTCAGCTTTCAGTGACCGGCGCCGTTATCACCGACAAAGGCCAGCCGGTTTATGCAACCGATGATGACGTTTTTGTGTTTCTGCCAACAGGCGGTGTTTTCGTCGGCTTCGTGCATCGGTTCGTGTCATCGGGTGTTGCTGTTGTATCGTTCGACGCTCAGAACTTCGCTGATCCTTACGGCGGTGGTGTCTACGAAACGATTTCGTTGGACAAGACCCTTGATGTTGAGGATTCCGGCAAGACATTCTTTGTGGATACGGATGCCAAAACAATCACGTTGCCGGCAATTGCCGTCTCCCTTCGCGGTGTGAAAATCGTGAATATAGGGGCTTACGGCGCAGTTGCTGTCAATGTCAGCCCGGCAGCGGCGGACCTGATCACGGGACCGGATATCACTGCGGCGGACGACAAAGACATCATCAACACGAAAGCTACCGCACAACGCGGTGACTTCCTCTCGATCGAGGAATATGGCGCGACTGGCTGGGTTGCAACCGAAATGGTTGGCACCTGGGCTCGCGAAGCATAGGAGCAAAAACCATGGATCAATCTATCCTTAGCAGCCGTGCCATTATGGGCATGTACTTCGCACGGCTCGAACAAAATCCCGGCCTTGCATGGGTGAATGGCGTGTCGAACCTTTTCGGTTCGGATCAATCGTCTGAAACCTATGCGTTCCTGGGACAAAGCCCGGCAATGCGTGAATGGATCGGCGGCCGCCAGGCAAAAGGGCTGGCGAGCAATTCGTTTGCGATCACAAATGTCCACTATGAGGCGACACTTGAAATTGCGGTGAAAGACGCTCGCCGCGACAAGACGCCTCAAGTTCGGGCGCGCATTGATGATCTCGCTGATCGTTCGGCAACCCATTGGGCAAGCCTGCTTTCAACCCTGATCATCAATGGTACATCGACGGCGTGCTACGATGGCCAGTTCTATTTTGACACTGACCATTCCGAAGGCGCCAGCGGGTCTCAGAGTAACGACATCACTGTCGATATTTCGGCTTTGCCGACAAATGTCGCTGGTACAACCACAAATCCAAGTGTCGAAGAAATGCAACAGTCTATCCTGAAAGGCATTTCGGAAATTCTTGGATTTGTTGACGACCAGGGCGAGCCAATGAACGAGAATGCGTCCGAGTTTGCAGTGCTGGTTCCAATCGCTCTGTATACCACTGCCCGTGCTGCGGTCAGCGGAATTGCGACTGGCCAATTGGCGCCCAACATGAACCCGGATCAGTTTACCGGGCTCAGCGTCAGCGTACACATGAACCCGCGCCTGACATGGACGGATTCATTCGCGGTATTCCGCACTGACAGCCCGATCAAGGGCCTCATTCGTCAGTCAGAAACGGAGGAAGATCTGAAAGCGAAAGCCGAAGGATCGGAATTTGAGTTTGACAACGACGCATGGCAGTTCGGCATCGATGCGTGGCGGAATGTTGGTTACGGATATTGGCAACGCGCTTGCTATGTCACGATGACCTAATCGCGCCTTTAGTGGTGATTGCGGCAAGGCCCCTACGGGGGCCTTCCGCGTTTCTAAATCAGAGTTTTGAGGTATCCGATGAAAAATTACCGAGTCGTTGGGAAGATTTGTCGCCTCGGGCAAGGGTCATGCGTGGCCATTGACGAAGCCCAATACAGACGCAGGGCGCATCGTGTGACGCCTGTCGATGGCCGCGATGGTGTCTACACGCTGAACGAGCCGCTGGAATTCAAGAGCGGCGAAAAGTTCGGCCTGGAAGGCGATCTGGCAAAAGCCGCGCAGGGCATGGTTCGAGAAATGGGAAAACCAAGCCCAAAGCCTGATGGCAAGGCTAAATTATTTGGCGGTAAAAAATCATGAAAGTGAAAATTATCCGCACCGCGTTCATTGATGACGTGGAACACAAGCCTGGTTCTGAGATTGATATCGCCAAAGAAATTGCGTCCGGCCTGGTCCGGCTTGGCAAAGCGATCGAGATCAAGGCAAAACCAGTGAAGTTTGAGAAATTGGATGGCAGCGGAAAGCGCGGCTGATCTCGCAGGCATGTTGTTGACGGATGATTTTTCCGTAACCGCGACCTACACGCTTGCAGCCGGTGGTGTCTCGACGTTCAACGTCATTTTTGACAATGAATTTATCGAAACGGACGTACAGGCCGGTGTTGAGATCGCGACCCAAAACCCGCACTGCATTTGCCAGACAATCGATCTGCCAGCAACAGCGGCGCCGGGTGACGGGATCGTGATTTCGTCGATCAGTTACACCGTGGGCCCGCCGCCGCTGCCGGACGGGACCGGGATCACCACGATAATGTTGGAAAAAGTCTAAGGGATAGTTGAATGGCGCACGTCCGAAAGCAGATCAGGGACGCGGCGGCGGTTCTTGTCACAGGGCTCACAACGACCGGGACAAATGTGTTTGTCAGCCGGGTTTATCCCGTTGATGCTGCGAATTTACCTTGTTTGCTGGTCTACACGATCAGCGAAACGGTTGAACCCGAGAATATGGGATCACCGCGCACATATGGCCGGGATTTGAAACTGGCTGTCGAAGGTATTGCGCAGGCAAACTCTAATCTTGATGACACGCTGGACTTGATCGGTTCAGAAGTCGAGACGGCTTTGGGCGCCGACCTGACAATTACGGCAACAGCAAAAAGTATCACCCTGGAAGGGGTTGAAATCGGTCTGTCTGAGGTTGGCGAAAAGCCTGCCGGCAGCATCCGAATGACATTCGGCGTGTACTACCGCACAGCCGAAAACGCGCCAGATATTCTTGCATAGGAGATAAAAATGGCAAATCACAAGGGCAGCGAAGGGATCGTCAAAATCGGCGCCAATGTCGTTGCAGAGGTCAAAAATTGGTCCCTCAGCGAGTCCGCTGACACGCTCGAAGATACCACGATGGGCGACACCGCCAAGACGTTTCAATCGTCGCTGACCAGCGCGACGGGTTCAATCGATGTGCTTTGGGATGAGACCGATACGAATGGCCAGGAAGCCATGACTATCGGCGCATCTGTGAGTCTGGTGTTATACCCGGAAGGTGACACGACCGGCGACGTTACTCTAACCATGACGGCATTGATCACTGAACGTGGTATGTCGGCAGCCCATGACGGCCTGATTGAGCAGACCTTCAGCTTTACTGTCACTGGCACCGTCGCGCGCGCTACGGCGGCTTGATCATGAGTATTATTGACCAGGCAAAAGCCCATTTTGCCGATATTTCGACGCCTCGAATTGTCGAGGTGCCGGAGTGGGGCGAGGATGAAAACTCACCGTTGAAGGTGTATGTGACGCCTCTCAATCTGAGTGAAAAACAAGCCTTGTTTAGGCTCGCAAAGGGCGACGATCTTGCCGTTCTTGTCGACGCTATTATCTTGAAGGCGACGGATGAGGCGGGGGAAAAGCTGTTTACGAAAGAACACAAGCGGGACCTTATGCGCAAGGCCGATCCTGCGGTGATTGAACGGCTGGCGTCAGAAATTCTCGGCAATCCGTCTATCGAGGATTACGAAAAAAACTGAAAGACGATCAGGAATCGATGATGGTCTATCGGATTGCTGATCGTCTCCATAAAACCGTCCATGAATTAGGTGAGATGCCGTATTCCGAATTTATCGGATGGCTGGCTTATTTCAAAATCATAGGTGAGGAAAAGTAAATGCCATCAACTCGCCTTGACCTGATCTTGCGGGGCAGGGACCGTACCGGAGGCGCTTTCAGATCCGCGCGCGGTAACGTCAGAGGACTTGCGCGCCAAATGCAATCTGCCCGGCGTGTAGTCACCGGCTTTTTTGCAGCTTTCGCTGTCCAGAGGGCCGTTCGTGCATTTGCCAGCCTGAGCGATGAAATGACGCGGATGCGGACCCGCTTGAGATTGGTCACAAGTGGAACGGCTGATCTGAACCGCGTCCAGCGTCAATTGTTTGAGTTAAGCCAGAATACCAGGACGGAATTTTCTGCGACGGTTGAATTGTATGCCCGCGTTGCCAGAAGTGCACAAAATCTCGGCATCGCGCAAGAAAGTGTCTTGCGGTTCACCGAATTGGTCCAGAAGTCCATTCAGATTTCGGGCGCAACAGCGAATGAAGCGGCCGCCGGCGCAATCCAGTTGGCACAGGGCATTGCATCAAATCGGCTCGCTGGTGAGGAATTGCGATCTGTTCTCGAACAAATGCCGCGCGTGGCGCAAGCGATCGCGAGTGGAATAGGCGTTTCCATTGGTGAATTGCGGGATCTGGCAAAAAATGGTCAGTTGACCGGCGAAACTGTCATCAACGCTATGTTGCGCGCCGGGCAAGCCATCGACACTGAATTCGAGGGCGTCACGCGCACGATCGAGCAGGCGTTTACGCAGCTTGAAAATGAATTCCTGTTGGCAATCCAGAATGTGAATGACGGCAGCACATTGATGCAGACGTTTGTCGATGTGCTCGATGAATTACGTGACATTGTGAAAGACCCGAGTTTTCAGGATGGCATGAGGCTGATTGCCGATGTAATCGGATTTATCGTTGTCAACACGGCGCGCGCGATTTCTCTTCTGGGCGATCTTGTGAATTCGGTTAAGTCGCTCGGGAATATTTTCTCAGGTGATCTTGCCGGCGTTACCGCATCCCTGAATTTCGACCCCGGAGGAACGAGAGAGTTAGAAGACGCATTGAGCCGGTTTGAAAATCGGGGGGCTTCGTCAAACAATGTGACTGGTTCAGGTGTTCCTCTGATACCAGGCCCCATCAACCTTCCGTCTGCGAGCGGCGGGCGTAGCCGTAGCAGACGCACGGCAGACGATGTGCTGAGAGGTATCGAGCGCCGCATAACAGCGATCGACAATGAAACGCTGTCTATCAACCTATCGGCTGGCGCGACCGCTCGTATGGAAGAGGCGCAACGCGCCATGAACACGATCAGGGACAACGACATTACCTTGACCGAGGCGCAGAGCGAAACGCTGGAAGCCTATCTCGATAATATTGAAAGCAGCACCGACAGCCTTGGAGCAATGTCAGAGGAATTGAAAGACCTTGACAGGATAGGTGAAGCCGTCACTTCAAATCTTGAATCTGCATTTTCCGATTGGGTTGAAAGCGGGAAACTCAACGTCAAGGATATGATTGATTCCATGCTGAAAGACCTTGCTCGGTTGGCGTTCAGCAAATCGCTTGAGCGGATATTAGGATCGTTTGGTGGCGGCGGGAATGTGCCTTCTGGCATTTTGGGCTCGATCGGCGGCGCATTGAGCGGGCAAAGGCGATCAGGGGGTCTCCTGGGCGGGCTTTTTGGCGGGTCATCTGGATCGAGAAATCCAATTGCAAATACTGGCGGCGGCGGCATTCTCGGCGATCCAGCAGGCCTCCTTCGTGGTGGCGGTGGCGGGCTTTTGGGTAGCCTGTTTAAGTTTGCAGGCGGTGGCATCGTAAGTGGCCCCACATTGTTCCCAATGGCGAACGGCGCGGGTTTGATGGGTGAGGCAGGGCCGGAGGCCATCATGCCGCTGAGCCGCAACAGCCGGGGCCAGTTGGGTGTGATCGCCCAAGGAATGGCCGGGCAGGGAAAGAACCAGGAGCTTGTTATCAAGTTGGTCGACGGTGATGGCAACAGCGTCGAAGCAAAGGAAACCAGAAAGGCCGGTGGGCTACAGCTCGAAGTTTTGATTGACAACATTGTCGGCGGCAAGGTCGGGGAACGCGGCAGCAAGACGCGGACTGCACTGCAAAGCAGTTTCGGATTGTCCGGGCAATTGGGGAGCCGGTAATCATGGTGACCTGGCCCGCATCGC
>JAJDAX010000249.1 GCA_029261615.1 Nitrospinaceae bacterium | reverse complement strand
CAGGATGTCACTGCCTTATAAGAGGTGGGAAGACGCGGTGAGTAGGTTGATCCGGAAGCCAGAAGGCCTGCCTGGTTAGACTTCACACACTCTTCGGGGGAGCAAGAGGTGAAGAAATACCTGACCCATTTTCTGACCGCGTTACCTGCATTTTCCTGCCACAACTTAAAAACAATTCGTAGAACCACCGGTTGTACTAGTATTTCGATTATTGCGGCCTTCCTCCTTATTCTTACTTCACAGGTAGTTTTCGCAGACACCCCGCCACAACGTATTATCTCCATGGCCCCGTCCATCACGGAGTCCCTGTTTGCCTTGGGAGCGGGTGACCGTGTGGTGGGACGAACCGATTTCTGCAAATGGCCAAAGGAAGCCTGCACTCTTCCAAATGTTGGGGGAATGTTAAATCCCAGCATGGAAACCTGGCTCACACTCAAGCCCGACCTGATCATTTTTCTCAGGTCCAGTGACCGTTTGGAATCCAAGGCTAAAAGTCTTGGACTCAACACGCTCACGGTGGACATGAACCGTATTGATACAATTTTCAAAAGCTGGCAGTTGATAGGGAATACCCTCGGGATTCAAGACTCCGCAACAAACCTGGAGAAGTCCATTCGGAAAGAAATAGAAGAAATAAAATCAAAAATGAGTGGTCTCAAACCAATAGAAACACTGCTCCTGCTGGGTGACAGCTCAGATCCTGGTCGCGACTTATTTGCCGTGGGACAATCCACTTTTCTGGGAGAACTGATAGAGCTGGCTGGTGGATTCAATATCCTGGAAAATCCAGATGCAAACTATCCCCGAATATCCAAGGAATTTATTCTCGCCCGTTCTCCCGAAGTGATCATAGAGGCGGGTCCTAAGGCAAACCTCACTGGCGATGAATACAAACGACGAATGAAGGAATGGAAACCGTTTGCCTCCATTCGGGCTGTTCAAAACAAGCGAATCTATTTTATTGGTGAAGACTACGCGGTGATCCCGGGTCCGCGCCTGCATTTAATTCTGAAACAATTTGCCAGGGCACTTCATCCTGAGGTTTTCGACAGTAAGGTTTCAAAATGAAAAAGTCTGAATCTATAACGGCCCCTCCGACTGAAAAGACTTCTGAAACATCTAGCCCTCCTCTACTGAATATCGAAAACCTATCATTCTCTTACGCTGAATCTCCTGTTTTGCAGGAAGTGAACTTAACGCTTCGTACAGGAGAATGGTTGGGTGTTATCGGGC
Source organism: Nitrospinaceae bacterium (assembly GCA_029261615.1). The sequence goes on along the minus strand of JAJDAX010000249.1, from coordinate 2,309 downwards.
CGAATGGCTCCGGAAAATCGACCCTGATAAAACTAATGGGTGGCCTGTTGAAATCTCCAGGCGACTCCATTCTTTTTCATGGAAAAGACATCCAGCAATTTCCCAGAATCGATTTGGCTCGGGAAATTGCATGGGTACCTCAAGAGACCGCCACCCCTTTTTCTTTTACCGCCTATGAAATGGTGATGATGGGACGACACCCTTTCTTAAAACCCTTTCGGTTCGAAAGTCAGGAAGACCATGATATTTGCAACCGCGCTATGGAAGTCACGTCCACTACTGATTTTAAGGCTCGGAAATTCTCGGAACTAAGTGGAGGAGAAAAACAACGCGTCCTGATCGCGGGTGCTATTGTGCAATCGCCAAAAATCATGTTACTCGACGAGCCCACGGCTTCTCTTGATTTAAAGTATCAGGTACAGGTCCTCGACATACTGGAGCGGTTAAACCTGCAACGAGGAATCACTCTGGTCCTGGCCATGCACGATCTCAACCTCGCTGCAAAATACTGTCATCGGTTGGTTTTGTTAAAGGAAGGGCGAGTCGTCCGCGACGGTCCCCCCGAAACGGTGTTGCAGAAAGAAATCATCGAAGAGGTTTATGAAGTCAAAGTCCAAATCCTGAAATCACCAAAGGACGGCAGTCCTTTAATTTTTCCGGAGTCATCCTGATGGTTACCGGAATCCTGACCGCTAGACGGTTCACTCTGAGCCTCACAGGATTTGGCATGTTGTTCCTGTCAACAGTGATACTGTCTCCCTTGATTGGTCCGACCAAAATTGATTTATACAACGCATTGTTTGGCTCACCCAATTACTCAGAAAACGTCGATGCCAACATCCTGTTCGTTGCCCGGTTGCCTCGCATTTTAATGGCCGCTCTAACAGGCGCTGCTTTATCTCTTGCGGGGGCCGTGTTCCAGGCTCTGCTACGAAACGATCTTGCCGCACCTTTCACTTTAGGTGTCTCAAGTGGTGCGTCCCTTGGGGCGGTTCTGGCTATCAGCCTGGGCTGGAATTTTTCTATTCTGGGACTCCCCGCCTTTTCACTGGCCGCATTTCTGGGCGCACTCGGTTCGATATTCCTTGTCTTCAATCTTGTCCGAACACCCCACGGTCAATTTTCGACATCACTTTTATTGCTCGCTGGAGTCACAGCTAATTTCTTTTTTGCTTCTCTCGTCATGTTCATCCATTACCTTTCTGACTTCACCCGCTCATTCCAGATTGTGCGCTGGCTGATGGGATCTCTCGATGTCACCAATATAGAAAACATGCTCTCTGTCTTGCCCCTGGTGGCTTTGGGTACAGCAGTACTGATCTTCAAAGCACGTGACTTAAACCTGACCAGTACCGGGGTCGAGTCCGCAATGAGTCGAGGAGTGAACGTCGAGCGGACCCAGAAAATCGGATTCATCATGGCATCCCTCATAACCGGTGCGGTAGTCTCTATCAGCGGCCCCATCGGTTTTGTCGGCTTGATAGTTCCTCACATAGTTCGCCTTATTGTCGGCCCGGACCTAAGGATCCTTTTACCTTCCTCGATTTTTTTTGGAGCCAGTTTCCTGATTCTTTGCGATACCTTCGCGCGCACTCTCATGGCCCCTGTTGAAATTCCAGTTGGCGTCATCACTGCCATGCTGGGTGGTCCATTTTTCATCTGGCTACTCAAGAAAAAGCCGGCGTGATTGATGCCTCAAAAACTTTCATGACAACAAATTTTAAATCGTTAATGATCCAGGGCACAGGTTCCGGGGTCGGCAAAAGCATTCTCACGGCTGCTATTTGCCGTTGGTTTAAGAAGCGAGGACTTCGCGTAGCTCCTTTTAAGGCCCAGAATATGTCGCTCAATTCTTTCGTCACCGAAGACGGCCTGGAAATGGGACGGGCACAAGCCTATCAGGCACAAGCCTGTGGAATTCAACCTCACGTCTGTATGAACCCGGTACTGCTAAAGCCCTCAGGCGATAACCTATCTCAGGTCATTCTGATGGGAAAACCTCGCAGAAACGCCGATGCCCGACAGTATTACAATAGCCGCGATGAACACTTTGCGGCAGTGCAGTCGGCCTTTGACTATCTAAAAGAACACTATGAGATGGTTGTGATCGAAGGCGCGGGAAGTCCGGCTGAAATCAACCTCCGAGAAAACGATATCGTCAACATGACGACTGCCAAAATGGCCAATGCACCGGTTTTAATTGTTGGAGACATTGACCGTGGTGGGGTCTTCGCCTGGATGAAGGGGACTTACGATCTTTTAACGGAAGAGGAGCAAGCAAGGGTTGGGGGATTCATCATCAACAAGTT
>JAJDAX010000248.1 GCA_029261615.1 Nitrospinaceae bacterium | reverse complement strand
GATGCGCCATTCCGGGATCGCCTGTGAGCGCGCGGCGAGAACGAAGTCCTGATCACGCAACGCGAGAAAATCGGCCCGCACCAGTCGCGCGGTCTGCATCCAGCTTGTCAGGCCAATGACGATCATGATGTTATAAATGCTTGGCGGCAAAAGGGCAACCACAGTCAGGATTAAAAAAAATGTGGGGAAGCACAGCATGATGTCGACGAACCGCATGATAACGGTGTCGATAGTGAGGAAACCCAGTTTCACGCGACCGTAATACCCCGCAAGGCCTCCCAGAAAAATACCCACCGTGAGTGAGATTCCGACCGCGACAAACCCGACCGTGAGTGAAACAAAGGTGCCTTCCAACATGCGGGCAAACAGGTCGCGGCCAAAGTCATCGGTGCCAAGGAGGTACACACCGAACAACGGTGCGTCCTCATTTGCAACGGTATCCGGATTATACGCTGAAAGCGGTGGCAGCATTTTTTGAGTGAGCCGTACCGTGGAAGAATCGACCACGGGATCAGTGCCTGCGGTGAGGACTTTCCCCAACAGAGCGAGCACAAACAGGCCGATCAGGAACAGGCCACTGAAAAGGGCCCACCGATTTCGGCGGAACATTTCCCAGCGTTCTTCCCCGGGAGTCCGGTGTGTTATGAGTTCATCCTGGACGAGAGACTCTTGCATGGCAGGCATCCTCAAAACTTGATGCGCGGATCGGCCAGCGCGTAAAGGAGATCCGACACCAGGGTCCCAATGAGCGTGAGAACTGCGGCGATTAAATTGAGTGTCAGGATGACGGGAAAATCCCGCGACATGATTGCATCGTAGCCAAGCCGTCCCATTCCCGGCCAGGCGAAGATTTGTTCGAAGATCACCGAGCCGCTGATGAGGCCGGGGATCATCAACCCGAACATGGTGATGAAGGGCAGCAGGGCATTGCGCAAGGCGTGTTTGTAAATAACCGTGTCCTCGTCCAGCCCTTTGGCCCGGGCCGTGCGGATGTAGTCGTGGTGGATCACTTCCTGCATCTGCGAACGTACAAAACGCGACAACACGGCAATGCCCAGTACAGCCGTCATGATCGCCGGCAGTGTCAGGTGCCAGATGCGGTCGTTCAATTGTATCCATGCGCTGGCATCCTCCAGCCCGAAGGTGCTCATGCCGATGACGGGAACGTCAAAGGTTTGCACGACATAAATCATGAGCAGGGATGCCAGGAAGAATCCGGGAAAGGAGATCAGGAAATAAGAAAGAAACGTACCCGTTTTGTCATAGGTCGAACCGCGATTGAGAGCCGAGGCAATTCCAAAGGGAAAGGCGACGCACCAGGTGATGAGTGTGGCCAGAATGAACAACGGCACGGAATTTAAAAATCGTGTCCAGATTTTTTCAAGCACCGGCTGGTTGTCCTTGAACGATTTCAACTCTCCGCTCAGAAGATCGCGCATCCAGTAATAGTATTGAACATGCAACGGGTCATCCAGATGAAACGCGGCACGAATGCGTTCGATGTCTTCGGCTTTCATGCGCGGGTTGGCTGGATCAACCAGACTCGGTTCGCCCGGTGCCAGGTGCACAATGGTGTGCGCCAGGATGGAGACGATAACCAGCAAGATAATACGTTGGCCAATATTTCTGAGAATGAACGCGAGCATGTGTGTTGGGTCGGAAGCCGGACTCCGGTATACTGGCTGGCATGGACATTTACCAGATTAGCCAGTACCTGGATGGGTTATTGGAAATCCATTCTATCAGGGATTATCCAAAAGCGCTCAACGGGCTGCAAGTATAAAACAACACGACGGTACGTAAGGTTGGGCTCGCGGTCGATGCCTGCCTCGCCACCATCAACATGGCGAAGGACGCCGGGTGCCAGATGATGTTCGTTCATCATGGGCTGTTCTGGGGGGGGTTGCAGTCGGTTCGCGGCCCACATTACCAGAAACTGGCGGCGTTGATTAAAAGTGACATTGCCCTCTATTCGGCCCATCTTCCGCTGGATATGCACCCTTTGCTAGGCAATAACCGGGCCCTGGCAGACCAGATCGGGCTGGAGAAAGTTGAAGCCTTCGGGGAATGCGAGGGTCAGTTGATTGGGCTGAAAGGGCGGGTCCGAAGACAGCCAGTGAAAGAGATTGCCCGGAAACTTGAGATGCAGTTATCGGGCCCGGTAAAAGTGATCGGGCAGGGCGAGGTGGAAACGGTTGGACTCGTCACAGGCGGTGCCGGAGATATGATTCATCAAGCGGTGGATGCGGGTCTCGACTGTTATATTACCGGAGAAGGGGCGAATCACCAGTACCATGAGGCCGAAGAGGCGGGGTGTGCGCTTTTATTCGCCGGGCACTACGCGACGGAAACCGGCGGCGTGAAAGCTGTTGGTCGTCATCTCAAGGAACAATTTAAGCTGGAAACGGTATTCCTCGATTACCCAACCGGGATGTGAATTTAATATGGATCAGGTCACTTCATGTAATTTTGTTGTCTAGATGAAATTCCTTAAGAATATTTTTCTGGTTACGGTTCCAACCCTTCTCGCATTTGCTATTTTCCTCGAAGTCGTTGCGCGATTCATCCTCCCCACCAGCGATTTTCCTGATGTTTTGTTTCACCCCGTGTATGGCAACCAGTTTGTTCCAGATCAATCCGGAACGTTCATCCGCGGAGAGAATCAACAGATCCAGGGAAAATTCAGGATCAATAAACAGGGTTGGAATTCCCCCTACGATTATGAGCCTCAGAAGGCGCCCGGCACCTATCGCATCGCAGCGATTGGGGATTCCTACGTCGAAGCCTTGCAGGTTGATCACGACCAGTCCTTCGCCTATTTACTGGAAGATAAACTGAGAAAAAAGATTCCGGCAAAAAAATTCCAGGCGTATACGTTTGGTCACACGGGTGCCAACCTCACGCAGAACCTTGCGGTGTTCAAAAATGTCAGCAAGGTGTATAAGCCGGATCTCGCGATCATTGTGCTGATCCACAACGATTTTCTTGAAAGTTTTGAAGGATTCGGGCGGGTCGATAATTTCACCCTGCGCAAGCAAGGGGGGTCTTTTGAAGTGGTCTCGCCGCGCCCGGCCAGCACAATGGACATGAAACGATTATTCCGGAAGTCTGCGCTGGTGCGGTATCTGGTGCTCAACCATCGGGTGCTTGAAAGGTTCTCTTTTATCCGCAGCTGGTATTACGGCGACACGAGAAAAGTAGACGCCAATGTATCACTGGAAAAAGCGAAGGCGTATTCGAGCGAAGAATTTTTGGAAATGCTCGAATTTTCCTTTGGTCAATTTAAAAACCTTGCGGACCAATCGAATACGAAACTATTGTTTGTGATGAACACGGCGCGGTTTCCTGCGGAAGTGGCCCTATATGGCGCAGTTTCATCCATGTCACGGTTCAATGAGTTTTCGCGACAGACGGCAGAAAAACTGGGGTTGGAGTTTCTGGATTTAACTTCGGTGTTTCAGGAATCCTGGGATAGGGACGGCGAGTGGCATAAATGGAAAATGGACAGCCATTGGAACCAGAAAGGGCATCAGGTGGTGGCTGAAGCACTCAGCACAAAATTGGATGAATTACTTAAACCGCCGGTGGAAATAAAATAGGCAGGGGATGGTTCAGCGCCGAGTGCGGTCGTGCTTGATCTTCACCGGTTGGCGGCGTTTGTTGTTGAAGATAAGAAGGCTGGTGAGGGCCAGTAGGGACGCGCCAAAAAACAGGGTCCAGTCAAATTGCATTGTCATCGTATTAACTCCTGTTAGAACGTGAATCGATATTTGTCGAATAACTCCATGGTCACCGTGTCGACATTTTCTTTTTTGATTTCCGCTTCAATGCGTTTGACGCCCATGTCGCGAATGAACGCAATCGGGATTTTCATGACCTTGGCTTTCGCATCGTCATCCCACTTCAATTCAAAATCGGGTTCTTCCTGAGGGGCGCTCTCGTCCGCCGTTTCCCTTAGCTTGTCCTCTTCAGTCACCTCCATGCCCATGGCCTCTTTAGCAGACGCGGGCATGATGTTGGTGAACACCTCTTCGATAATATCTGGTGTGACCATTTTGTCGCCGCGCTCACGGGCGCGTCCCTCAATGGTCTGTTTGGCCATGCCGAGAACAAAGGGCGGCACTTTTTCCATTTTCTCCATCGCTTCTTTGGACCAGGGCATGCCCATGGTCGGCGCGGTTTCCATATAATTTTTGAACTTGTCGACGATGTCTTCTTTTTTTTCGGTTCGGAGCGCGAGAAAATCCTCGATTTCTTCGATCACTTCAACCTTGCGGGAACTCTCGGCCATCTTTTGTTTGGCTACATCAAACGCGCCCATGGACAATTCTTCGAATCCGAATTGTTTGACACGTTTTGAAACCAGCATCATGGATTCGTTGCGGATTTCGGTGAGGTAGTCTGAGGTTATGTATTTGTAATTGCGCTTGACCGCCCGTTGGACCATCAACTTGCGAATGCCGGGTCGCACGAATTCTGGAGCGTGTTTCACACGTTCCCAGGCTTCGACCGTCCACTCGACATTATTCTCGTCGGCATAGGGGTGATCAATGCGGTCCGATTCTTCGATTGCTTTTTCGTCCAATTCTTCCATAATTCATCTCCCCCGGCTGAGGATAGCCTCTTCCGGAGATGGGGTATAATAGGCCCGGCTCCCGGGACATGGTCAATTACTGTAACCAACAGGTCTTTTTAGAACCTGTTGCGGGCCACGAACTGCCCGAAAACAGAATAACGAATAATTGAAGGTCTCTCTAGAAATTACTGAAACCCATGGATAAAGTCAACGAAATTAGCGGGCCGGAAGCGGTTCCTGAGCAATCCGCAATGGCGCGCTCTTCCCGCCTGATGTACCTGTTTTTTTTCCTGTCAGGGATTACTGCTCTGGTCTACGAAATAATCTGGACGCGGATGCTGACCCTGGTATTTGGCCACACGGTCTATTCCGTTTCGGTTGTACTGTCTGCCTTCATGGCCGGACTGGGGTGCGGGAGCTATTTGTTCGGTCATGCGATGGACCGGATGATGTCCCAATCGGATTCCAAAACCGAACCACTGGCTGTCCTCAAGACCTACGCGTTCATTGAAATTGGTATCGGGGTCATGGCAGCGGTGCTGTCGGTTCTGTTCGCTGAGTTTGATCTCTTTTACGGCTGGATGCACGCCTGGTTGCCCGCATCCCCGGTATTATTTGATGGACTGAAAGTGGTGATGTCGTTTGGGTTGATCTTTCTGCCGACTGTTTTGATGGGTGCTACCTTGCCTATCATCAGCAGGTATTACGTCACCGATGACAGTCGGATGAACACCCAGGTGGGATTGCTCTATTCGCTGAACACGCTGGGTGCCGTTGTTGGTTGTCTCCTGACCGGTTTTTTCTTCATCGCCTCATTCGGTGTTTTGCAAACAGCGCTGGCCGCAGCTGCCCTCAATCTCGCTATTGGGGTCGGAACCTGGCGCTTGTATCAGGACAAAATGGTTGGCGTTTCTGGTTGCCGGGAGTTCCCGAGGATTACTCTCCCCAAATGGACTTGGACCAAAGAAAACCGCCTTTGGTTAGGAGTTAGTTTTATCTGTGGGTTCACCGCCCTGGCTTACGAAGTTTTGTGGACCCGGCTCCTGGTATTCAGTATTTCAAGCACAGTGTATGCGTTCAGTTTGATGCTGGCGGTATTTCTATTGGGAATCAGCCTGGGCAGCGGGCTGGCCGTGCCAATCATGAGCCGGATGAAAAACCTGCGAACGCCGCTACTGGCGATTCAGGGGGGGATCGGGGCTTATATCGTGTTTACTCTGTTCAACATGCAGGCTTTATTGGCCTCGCCCTGGAACAGCTATAACCTTCAGGATCCTGTAACCGCATTTACCAAATACTTCACCAGTTCAGCAGCGCTGATGCTGCCCCCGACTTTGCTGCTTGGGATGAGCTTCCCGATCCTGATTAAACTGGCTTCCGGTGGGCACAAGAATATCGGAGTCGGGACCGGGCAGGTTTACGCGGCCAATACGCTGGGGGCGATCCTGGGTTCTCTGGTCGCGGGATTTTTTCTGCTTCCCATGCTCGGGGTTGAGGCCAGCCTGATTCTGGTGGCGACGATCAACCTCCTCATGGTGCCGGTGCTATTCCGTACCGGCTCCTATGCAACCCCGAAAATGAGGAAGGTGTTGACTCTTGGCATGGCGGTGCTTGTGCTGTTGCTCAACCTTGCCTTGCCGAAGCATTTATTAACCGGATTTTTCATGCGCGACAGTGTGGGACAACGCGATTCCAAGCAGCTCCTGCATTTTTCTGAAGGCATCACCGATACCGTAGCCGTTTTCCGCGAAGAACAAGGGCAAATCGAC
>JAJDAX010000247.1 GCA_029261615.1 Nitrospinaceae bacterium | reverse complement strand
AGTGTGGCAAGGCAACAAACCCTTCTCCACTTTTTCCCTATCCAATTTGATGAAAGCCGTCCTGCTCGCCGGGGGAAGCGGTACCCGGTTCTGGCCCCTGAGCCGGGAAATGCACCCGAAACAGTTTCTGAAATTTGAAGGCGACCGGTCCCTTTTGCAGGGAACCATGGAACGGCTGTTGCCGGTAGTTCCGGCTGAAAATATTCACGCCGTGACCCACCGCGATCAGGCTGATGAAACCTGCCGTCAACTTGAGTCTATGGGATTCAATCCCCAAAACCTGGTAGCAGAACCGGCTGGACGCAATACCTCGGCTGCTGTGGCTCTGGCATGCCGTTTGCTTGAAGCTGGTCCTGATGAAGTGGTCGGGTTTTTTCCTGCCGATCATCTGGTAGAAAACCCAAAGGCATTTGAAGAAGGTCTCCGAGCCGCAGAAGAGATTGCCAGGTGCGGGTATCTGGTGACCCTTGGCGTTCCCCCGCTTCGGGCTGAAACGGGATACGGTTATATTGAATCGGGGCAAGCGCTTCCTGATTCTACTGGTTTTGAAGTCAAGGCATTTCGTGAAAAACCCGATGTTGAGACCGCAAAAACATATCTCGAACAGGGCGGTTTCTTCTGGAACTCAGGAATGTTGTTCGGAACCGTCGGTCAACTGCTAAAGGAAATTCACCGCTGGATGCCAGAGCTCAGTCAATCTCTTGAAGGAATCGCTTCGTATCTCGAACCCGATTCCGGGTTTTTCCCCTTTCAGGTTTTCAGCGATGCGGGTAGTAGCCTTTACCAGAATCTCCCGGCACTTTCCATCGATTACGGTGTGCTGGAACGCTCCGAGAGCGTGGCCGTTGTGCCTTGCGAGATGGGGTGGTGCGATGTCGGTTCGTGGGAAGTGCTAAATGACCTGTTCGATTCTGATAACGACGGTAACGTAACTCCCAATGGCGTGGAACTGCTTGACTGCACCAATAATCTCATCCACGCCGATGGCAGGCTCATCGCAGCCCTTGGGATCGATAACCTGATTGTAGTTGACACACCGGATGCGCTGTTGGTTTGCCGCCGGGACAGGGCACAAGACATCCGAAAGCTGGTCGATAGATTAAAGTCACACAACCGGGAAGAAGTGAAAAGCGATTCGACTGTGTCCAAGCCCTGGGGAAGTTACACGGATCTTATTCGCCAAAAGGATTATCTGATTAAACGCATCACCGTAATGCCGGGGCAACAACTTAGTTTGCAGGCACATGAACACCGGGCAGAACACTGGGTGGTGGTGTCAGGGGAAGCGGAGGTGGAATGCGACGATACTCTGAAGAAGCTCAAGGTGAACGAATCAACGTTCATTCCCAAAGGGGCGAAGCACCGCTTATCAAATCCCGGTATAGAACCGCTGGTTCTGGTCGAGATTCAAATCGGACCTCATCTCAGTGAAGACGATATCACCCGGTTTGAAGACCGTTACGGTCGTGCCGATCCGCCGGGTCCTCGCCGGACGGGCGACCGGTAGTCCGAAAAGCTTCTGTGGACACGTTGAGTCACTTGTTTTATTTTCTGCTGGAATTGCAATCTGACAATCTTTTTTAGCTGAGAAAAAGTGAAGAATAAAAAGCTTCGTTAAAACTCGTCGTCCAGAATTTCACAAATAATATGGCCGATGGTGATGTGCGCTTCCTGAATACGTGCTGTTTCCTGAGAGGGAACCACCAGAGCAAGATCAACAATATCTTTTAGAGTGCCACCCTCTTTTCCCAGTAAACCGATTGTATGGATCCCCATTACCCTGGCTTGTTGCACTCCACGGGTCACATTTTCAGATAGTCCACTGGTACTGATGGCCAGTACGACATCCCCTTTGCGACCCAGTCCTTCAATCTGACGCGAGAAAATTTCCTCGAAACCATAATCGTTGCCAATCGCGGTCAAAGCAGAGGTATCAACTGTCAGTGCCAGTGCCGGGACCGATTGCCGTTCTTTTTTGTAACGCCCGACCAATTCTGCTGCGATGTGCTGTGCATCTCCGGCGCTGCCGCCATTGCCCATGAGTAGGAGTTTGCCTCCGTTTTTAAGACTCTTTCGGACCAGGTCGACCGACAGTTCTATGGTTTCTGCCATCGTGTCGGCGATCGTGCGCTTGAGGTCGGCACTGTTGTTGAGAAATGCGCGGATGCGATCCTGACTCATTTTTTGTGAGGCTTTCCACTCTTGGCGAGTTTTAGCAGGTATTGTCCGTAATTGTTTTTACCCAGAGGCTCCGCCAGTTTTGCCAGTTGGTCGGCATCGATGGTCCCCATATTAAAAGCAACCTCTTCCGGGCAGCAGATTTTGAGACCCTGCCTCTTTTCGATAGTTTCAATGAAGTTGGATGCATCCAGCAGGGCATCGTGCGAACCTGTGTCCAGCCAGGCGTAACCCCGCTGCATGATTTCCACGGTGAGCTGTCCCCGCTCCAGATAAACCCGGTTCAGGTCGGTTATCTCAAGTTCTCCGCGAGGTGAAGGCTTCAAGTTGGCGGCAATGTCGAGCACCTGATTGTCGTAAAAATACAAACCGGTAACAGCATAATTTGATTTCGGGTTCGGTGGCTTTTCTTCCAGGCTGATGGCGCGTCCTGCGTCGTCAAATTCCACGACACCGTATATCTCTGGATTGTTTACCCAGTAGCCGAAAACGGTAGCTCCTTCGGTACGGTTTCGCGCGTTGGACAACAGGTCAGTCAGGCCGTGTCCATAAAACACATTATCGCCGAGGATCAGGCTACAACTGTCGTTGCCGACAAAATCGCGACCGATAATAAACGCCTGGGCCAGACCATCCGGACTTGGTTGCTCGGCATACTGGATGCGAATTCCCCATTGCGTCCCGTCCCGGAGCAGCGCCTCATAAAGCGGCCGGTCCTGCGGTGTGGTGATGACCAGGATTTCATTGATGCCCGCCAGCATCAACACGCTCAATGGATAGTAAACCATTGGCTTGTCGTACAGGGGCATGAGCTGTTTGCTCACTACCTGAGTGAGCGGATAAAGTCGTGTCCCGGAACCGCCTGCGAGAATAATTCCTTTTTTAACCATTTAGTAATTACCTATGTTCTTTATT
>JAJDAX010000246.1 GCA_029261615.1 Nitrospinaceae bacterium | reverse complement strand
CCAGAATCTGGGCAACCGCAACGACCCCAACAACCTGCGCAGCAAGCAAAACCAGGCATTAAGAAAAAAACAACTTGAGAAAAGAGCTAAGGAAATTTTCGACAAAAAAATAAGGGATGCAAAAACCGGAAATACCTGACCTCCTGTAATTCTTTCACCGTCCCTATCCCTCCCCTCACTTTTTTGCTGTCTTTCCAGTTCCAAAGGACGATAATGATTTAAAGGAAACTTGAAAAACCTAATGGGAGGTGCAATATGAAAACCTTTCCCGTTTTAATTTTTATCTTATCTCTGCTTCCAGGGTCTCTTCTCTCCCCTCCAGCCGCTCAGAGCCAGTCACATTTCCGGATTCCCCCTTCAGTCGCCGCCGATTACATCCATGCTGTGATTGAAGCTGACCGAACAATTTATTCTGAATTCATCGTTGAACGCCTCGCAGAAACTGCAAACCTGCCCGCTACCGAAAACTGGAAGCAGGACAATACACTGTTACTCCCAGCACAATTCCTCCTGAATGCATCAAAACATGTTGAAGAGAGTCAATCAGAACTACGTTACCGACTGATGAGTCTCTGGCCGATCAACTCTGAAAACACTCCGTCTTCGGCTAAAGAAAAAACCGGATTGAATGAGGTCGCACAAAATCCTGACCGACCCTATATCTGGATAGGAAATTTTAGCGGGAAAACCCGGTTCAATGCAATTTTCTCTGACCGAGCTGTGACCAAGAGCTGCGCGGAATGTCATAACGCCCATCCCGCAAGCCCCAGGAAGGATTTTTCGAAGGGGGATGTGATGGGCGGTATCCACATTTCATTTCCTGTACAAAAACAGGACCGTGACGGAGAAATCCACTACACCGTTGAACCCGAAGTGGTCGCAGACTACGTGCATGCAATTCTTGATGCAGACCGAAGCGTATACGCAGGTAACGTAGTGAACCGGCTGCAAAAAAATAAGGTGATTTACGCTACCGAAAACTGGTGGGAGGAAAATACGCTGTTACTTCCGGCGCAATTTTTACTCAATGCATCCGAATTGATTCGGCATCGCAAGCCCGGCCTGGACTTCAAACTGATCAGCCTGTGGCCAATCAATCCACACAATGGAGCTGCCAACGAATTTGAAAGCACGGGGTTAAAGTCAGTGGCAAAGCAACCACTACGCCCCTATATCGGGAAAACCCGCATCGGCAACCGCGACTTTTTTCAGGCGTTGTATCCCGATATTGCCAACACTCCGGCTTGCGTAAATTGCCACAACGGGCATGCGAAAAGCCCAAGGCATGACTTCAAATTGTTTGATGTACTTGGGGGTATTGTGGTGAGCTTGCCGCTGAATCAGGAATGATTCGCTTTTTGAAAATCTTTGGCGTGGGCGATGAAATCGCGAAATAATGGGTGTGGTTTCCTGGGAGATGATTTGAACTCGGGATGAAATTGACCTGCGAGATACCAGGGGTGGTCAGAAATTTCCACAATTTCGACCAGGTTGCCGCTTGGAGAAATACCGCTGATACGAAGGCCGGCTTCTTCCAGTTGGAACCTGTATTTGTTATTGAATTCATAACGATGTCGATGACGCTCCTTTATTTCCCGGAGCCCGTAGGCTTTGAAAGCAAATGAATTTTTCCTGAGTTGGCAAGGGTAGTCTCCCAACCGCATGGTCCCGCCTTTGTTGCCATTGATCTGCTGGTCCTGCATAAGGGAGATGATGGGGTGCTCGTTATCTGGGCAAAACTCCGTACTATGGGCTCCTTCTAAATTTGCAACGTTGCGCGCGAACTCGACCACGGCACAATGCATACCCAGACAGATACCAAAGTACGGCACCTTGTTTTCCCTGGCGTAGCGGGCGGCATTTACTTTACCTTCAAATCCGCGATCACCGAAACCACCCGGCACCAGAATTCCATCACATTTGGCAAGGCAATCTGTCCCCCCGTCTTTCTCCAAATCTTCAGCTGATACCCAGACCAGGTTAACGCGGGTGCAGTTGCCAACCCCTCCATGAATAAGTGCTTCACAAAGGCTTTTGTAGGATTCTTTCAGGTCAACATATTTGCCAACAATTGCAATGTTAACCACATCAGTGGTTCCTAACAAAACATCGTTAAATTTGTGCCAGTCGGCTAACTCAGGAGCCTTGTAGGCTAGCCCCAGTTTCTCCAGAATAATTTTATCAAGCCCTTCATCATGAAATCGTAAAGGAACCTGATAAATGGACTCCACATCAACCGCATTAATTACCGCTTCCTGTTCTACGTTACAGAACAGGGCAATTTTCTTTTTAATGTCCTGATCCAGATTTTTCTCCGCCCGGCACAACAGGATATCCGGTTGAATACCGATTTCCCGCAATTTCTGGACACTGTGCTGCGTCGGCTTCGTCTTGAGCTCATCTGCAGTCTTGATATAGGGAACGAGTGTCAGGTGAATGTACAAAACATTTTTTGAAGAGACATCAAATCTGAACTGGCGGATGGCCTCAAGAAAAGGCAAGCTTTCAATATCCCCGACCGTCCCGCCAATTTCACAAATCACGACGTCCACATCTTCGCTGACTCCCACCACCCGCTGCTTTATTTCATCTGTAATATGGGGAATCACCTGTACCGTTGAACCAAGGTAGGCCCCTTCCCGCTCTTTTTGTAATACATCGTAATAGATACGTCCTGCAGTAACGTTGTTCCGACGAGACATACGGGCAGTAGTGAACCGCTCATAATGACCAAGGTCCAGATCAGCTTCGGCACCGTC
>JAJDAX010000245.1 GCA_029261615.1 Nitrospinaceae bacterium | reverse complement strand
AAAGAACTTTGATAGGGGTAGGATGAGTCAGGTACTGTCACAGGGAGAAGTGGATGCGCTGTTGCGGGGAGTCAGCGACGGCGATGTTCCGGTAGAGACCGATGAGCCGGAAGAGATCAGTGGTATCGTTCCCTATGATCTTACCAGCCAGGAAAAAATTATCCGGGGCCGTCTGCCCACTCTGGATATCATCAACCAGATGTTTTCACGTCTGTTCCGGAACTCGTTTTCGGGGTTGATGAGGAAATCTGCGGATGTCAGCACGGTGTCTACGGACTCGCTCAAGTTCGGTGAATTTTTAAGGTCGCTTCCAGTGCCGTCCAGCCTGCATGTGTTCCGAATGGAACCCCTGCGTGGATTTGGGCTTATGGTGGTTGAGAGCAAACTGGTGTTTGCTCTGGTCGATAACTTTTTTGGCGGAACGGGAACCTCCGAAGTCAAAATTGTCGGGCGCGACTTTTCTGCTATTGAAATCCGGATGACCCGGAATGTGATTCTGACCGCCCTTGAAGACTGGGAAAAAGCCTGGAAGCCGGTCCATGCGGTGACGACAACCTATGTTCGCTCTGAGGTCAATCCTCAATTTGCGGCGATTGTCCCGCCAACGGACGTGGTACTGGTCATTGTGTTCGACATCGAAATGGAAAACACATCTGGAACCCTTACCGTGTGCATCCCGTATGCTGCGGTTGAGCCGATCATGCCAAAGTTGAAAGCGAACTTCCAGAGTGAACAAATGGAAGCGGACCAGGTCTGGATCAATCGTCTACGGGGTGAATTGATGCAGACCAAAATTGAAATGGTCGCTGAACTTGGCACCACCGAGATCACACCGGATGTGTTGATGGGATTAAAAGTGGGGGATACGGTTATGTTGGGCAATGATGTTTCCGAGCCTCTATCGGTAAAAATTCAGGAGATTCCCAAGTTTAAAGGGTTTCCCGGAGTGTCGCGGGGGCAGAAAGCCTTGAAAGTCACTCAAGTTCTTGAAAGGCATAGGTAGGGTTATGGCTGAGATAGAAGACGATCTGGATTCATTGCAGGATATTGACGACGTAGACGCTACAGATGCGATTGGAGAGGAAGATATTCCGGCCGTTCAGCCAACCTCGGGAGCGGAGCAGGAACAGGTGCAAAACCTCGACCTGATTCTGGATATCCCTTTAACGGTAACCGTTGAACTCGGTCGTTCCAAAATGCTCATCAACGATTTATTGCAACTTGGGCAAGGTTCCGTAATAGAACTCACCAAGCTGGTTGGTGAACCATTGGAGGTTCTGGTCAATCATAAACTTGTTGCGCGAGGGGAAGTCGTGGTCGTTAATGAAAAATTCGGTGTGCGTCTAACGGATATTGTGTCGCCCATGGAGCGTGTTCAGTCTCTCACCTGATAAAATTACATTCTTTTTGAGATAAATATTTTTTCGAGATGATTTTCTTTTTGTATTGAACCCGATGTTGTCAAAAATCCCTCTTTAAAAGCCCTGAAGTTGTATTGCCCTCACTGTTGTTATCTCCCCATTTTTAAAGCGATTTCTCTCTAAAAAACAATCTCATCCTGTTTCGGTATGGCGTTTGCAATTCCTTGAGTTGTAAGGGCGTTAGATTGTTTTTTGACGCTCAAACAAGGACCTGATCATTGAAAGATTGAACGCCATGAAACGATGGATACCGCTGTTCCTCATTTTTTTGGGAATGATAGTGCAACCGGATGCAGCGCCAGCACGAAGCATCCCGTTAACGGAATACAACGCCCTGCGCCATGTAGAGGTTTCGCGTGAGGGAGATGACCTCATGCTGCGTTTTGATTTTAAAAATCCGATTCAGCAAAAGTTGGTGCCTCATTATTTCAAACGTTCGGTGCAGCTTGATTTTTCCCTGACCTATGTTGATCCACCCAAGCGCCACTATGCGATTGAGAGGAGCCCCGTCACGCAAGTGTATGTATCGCAATTTGATTCACGATTGATGCGGGTGCGATTCATTCTTGCTGAAGAAAACGGTTTGAATAAACGACATTTTGAATTTAATAAAGAGGGTAACAGCCTTGAGGTTCGCATCAAGAATCCCGGATCTGCTTATGATGAGGAACTGGATCAGTTGATTCAGAGAGCTGTTGGTTCTTCTTCGAGTAATTCGGCGCGACAAGAAAGTATTCAACTAGAGGTAGAGGAAGCGGAACCCGAAGCTCCGGTTGTGAAGAAAATAAAGCGTGCAGGCAACAAGCCAACGTTGAAAAACGAACCTCTGGTTTCAAAGAATGTTGAAGCCATCGGAGAACTTGAAGAGTCAAAAATTCCCTCGCTCAAGAAATCAACTCCGTTAAAACTTAAAGACGAAATTAAAGAACCTCTACTACTTGCTGGGAGCGAAAAGGCGGTAGAAGACAATTCCCTTTGGGAATCGGGTATGAAAATGTTGACCACGTTGGCGTTTGTTGTTGGTCTCATGTTTTTCCTTTTCTATGTATTCAAGAAACTGGTAGCCAAACAGGGAATGTTCGGAACGGCAGATAAGCCTATCCGGGTGATATCCACCGGGTTTCTTGGTCCCAAGAAAAGTATTGCCATGGTAGAGGTTGCTGGGCGGGTTCTTATTCTCGGAGTGGCTAACGATCAAATTACGTTGTTGTCGTCCCTGGAAGACGAGGAAGAGGTTGCGCGCATTTTGAATAACGATTCGAAAGGGAAAAATGGGAAGCGGGTTCAATCCGAAAAAAATGTTTCTAAAAATGAAATGCTGCTGGACAAGAAAATTGAAAGAGACTCAAAACCCGATGTCTATACCAGGAGAAAAAAATCAGCTCCTTCAAATCCTTCAAAAGTAAAAACCCTGGCAGGACCGTTCTCCAAATATGTGAAACAGTTTTCAAACTCTTCGGAAGGAAATAATCAGGCGGTCAACGATCTCAAACGGATGATCCGTCACCGATCAGGGAAGGTGGAAGTGGGCGTATGATATGGACACGGATTTTCCTGTTCCTGACGGTTGTTGTGGCGATACTCGCTGGGTCTTTTGTGGATGCGCAGGCTTTGACCGTCCCGACACTCCAGGTGGGTATGGAAGACGTCGACTCTCCGGAACAGGTATCCAGTGCTTTGCAGGTAATGTTCCTGCTTACTATCCTGACACTGGCACCTTCCATTCTGGTAATGATGACTTCGTTTTCCCGCTTTGTGATCGTGTTGTCTTTTTTGCGGCAGGCTATGGGGACGCAGCAGACTCCACCCACACAAGTGCTAATCGGACTCGCACTTTTCCTGACCATCTTTGTTATGAATCCGGTATTCACGGAGGTCAACCAAAAAGCCTTGCAACCGTATTTGAATGAAGAGATTTCCCAGACTGAAGCATTTGATATAGCCCAGCAGCCGATAAAAGCCTTTATGCTTCGACAGACTCGCGAGAAAGACCTTGCCTTGTTTTTAAGGGTTGCGGGTCAGGAAACACCTGAGACTATTGAAGAAGTGGGACTGCAGGTAATTGTTCCAGCATTTGTAATCAGTGAGCTCAAGACAGCGTTTCAGATAGGATTTTTAATTTACATTCCATTTTTGATTTTGGACATGGTGGTGGCAAGCATCCTGCTCTCGATGGGTATGATGATGCTGCCTCCTGTACTAATTTCACTTCCTTTTAAACTCATGCTGTTTGTCATGGTGGACGGTTGGCATCTAACCGTTGGATCCCTTGTCAAAAGCATCTCCTGAGAAAACCCATGACCGAACAATTCATCATCGACTTTTCTCTTGAGGCGATTAAGACCACTTTGCTCCTGTCCGCCCCCATGCTGGGTTTTGGGTTGGTAACCGGTTTGCTGGTTTCCATTTTCCAGGCGGTTACCTCTATCCAGGAATTGACCCTTACCTTTATCCCCAAAATCCTGGCTGTATTCTTTGCCCTTATTCTGTTTTTCCCCTGGTTGATGCGACTGATGTTGAACTTCACGTCCCGCATCCTCACTGAATTTCCAAACTACATTGGATAATGGAACTGCTCAATATCAATTACGATGATTTTGAGTCTTTCCTGTTCGTCTTATTTCGGGTCGCTGCTTTCATTCTGTTTGCCCCGATTCTTGGAAGTCGACAATTTCCAGCCTTGGCGAAAA
>JAJDAX010000244.1 GCA_029261615.1 Nitrospinaceae bacterium | reverse complement strand
GGACACACAGTGCAGGAGCGCCACCCGGTCGGCTCCGGCTCCGCTTAAAACTTCCAACGCCTGCGCTACTTCCTCCTCAGTTGCCATACCGGATGACAACACCACCGGAACACCGGCAGATCCCGCCGCTTTTAAAAGCGCGTGATGGGTAAGATCACCCGATGCGATTTTGATCGCGCCCATTCCCAAATCCACCAGCATTTCAAGAGAACCCTCATCGAAAGGCGTTGAGAACAGCGGAATCCCGATCTCTTTGGCGAAGGCAAACAGACGCACATAATCGTCGCGCGACAACTGGTAGCGTTCCCAGAATTCATGGAAAGGAATCTCCGAACCAGGATCGTCCGGATCTTCTGCGTGAAAGGTTTTGGCGTAAAGCTCGGTGCCGACAAACGTCTGTAATTTGACTGCATCGGCTCCGCAGTCTTTGGCCACGCAGATCATCTCTTCCGCAAGGACAACGTCGCCATTGTGGTTGAAGCCCACTTCCGCGACGAGCAGTGGAGGCGTGTCTGGTGTTCCAATCGTTTTACCCAGAAACTCAAACTGTTTTTGAAATTTCATTTTAATTCCTTCCCCAATAGCGGAGATTAGCGACAACTCTTCTGTCTATAGTTTAACAAACCAGCGGATTCTCGTAGCAAGTTTTGGCGAAACTGTTTTGGCCCAATCGATGACCTCCGGCGGCAGGGGTTTCAGCCATATTGTGAACAGCAGGAACGTCATGGCAAACGACAGGACCTGAAACCCGATAGCGTGAATGCCGGGACCAAACATCAGCCAGCCTGGCATCAAGGCGGCGACTGACACCAGCATCACCAAAAGGAGAGAGTAAAGCAATGTCTCCAGGCGAACGCTCGTCCGCATGGTGAACAGTTGACGCAGCACCATATAGACCATCACCGAACCTGTAGCCAGCGCCGCTCCTGTTTCTCCATATAAAGGAATCCAGAGTACGTCGAGGATCAGGTTCCAAACGCTGCCTTCAAAGCTGATTAGAAGAGCCGTCTTACGTTTATGCAAAACGAACAAGGCGAAGTTGTTGAGGTCAGCCCCCAGCACTGCCGCGATTAAAAGGTAGCCAACATAGATCCGAAACACATTCGCCACAGGGGCAAACTCGGCACCGAACAGACCGGACACAATTTCCGGTGCAAAGCAAAATGCGAACACACCCACCGGGACGGTGATCCAGGCACAAAAGGCAATGGTCATTTGCCAGGTGGCGGACAAACCCGGCGTACCATCTCGGGCATACGATTCGGAATAAAGCGACTGCGCGAGCTGGCCGAGGCCCATCAGTGCAAACACGACCATGGCACCGAGCGAAGTCGCTAAATGATAGTAGCCGATACCCGCTTTGGAGACTTCGAAATAGTTCATCAGCATGATATCGCTTTGCGTCCACAGACCAATGCTGAGCAGGTTGATGCCGTACACCGTCCAGGCAAGACTGCGCGCCTCTTCCATTGGGGTGTCTTTTACCGGACCGGATATGTGAGGTCGCGCCAGTTGCAGGTAAAACATCAACTGCGCCAGGGTAGACAATATGTAGGCGAACAGGATTCCCCAGATACCCCAGTCGAACACAATAAACATGACGAGCAGGAACAGGTTGAAGCAGGCATTGAGGCTGTCGGCAATGGTGACGATGCGGAACCGCAACAGGGTCATGAACAGGGTGCTGAACATGGAGTTGAGCGTGACAGCGATGAAATACAAAACAATCGCCGGACGATAGGTCACAATTTCAGGAACCTTGGCCCAGTCGGCATAAGTTGGAAGGAGGCTGTACAACAAAGCCGCGAACACCAGCGTGGTGAGAAAACGCAGGGAGACTACTTTTTTCAACAGTGCTCGACCTTCGGACCCTGTCGGATCGTGCACGTTCAGTTCGGGGAGTTTTTTGTTGAGCATCCCTTCCAGCCCCAGTGTGTTGAGCAGGCGGACGAACGCCGGCACCACCAGGATGGAGGCATACACGCCCAAACCTGCCGCTCCCAGATAGCGGGAAATCAGGATGGACAGGGCGAAATAGATCATCTGGACGAATATTTTTCCGCCCACATTCCAGAACGCGTTGTTAATGAATTGATGAAGGAGGCTCAAGGGTTTTCGCCGGCTTGTATTCCGCCAGGAAGGGTCTGCCTGCTGACAGGGGATAGAAAGAATCCGGGGCAATCCGCGACTTTCAATTGCTTTTTTCCCGGACGGTCCCCTATTATACACTATGCTTTTTATCGGCTTAATAAGAACTCTTGCAGCGGAGGAACCACGGTGGGGCAATTCAATATTCTGTTAGCGGCTGAATTTCACAACCTGAATGAAGAGTTGGTCAAAGAACGCGACCAGCGGCTGGAAGAAGCCTGCTTTGAGAAAATTCCCACCATTGCTGAAGCCTGGGAGATCGCCCTCGAGGCTCCGGACGAAGCGGAAGCCAAGAACGACGCCATCGGGAAGTTTACCGATGCGATCCGGACCTATCCATGCGAGCTCAAGCTGGTTGTTCATGCGGGCACCGGCCAGATCCTGCGCCGTAAAAAAGTTTTTGAGCCGTAAGCATAAGTTTTCGATTTAACAGGGCACCCTAAAAATCTGCTTTTCCTGGGTTGCGAGCAGGCACTTGCTTTAGAAGATCTGTGAGCTACCTGAACCGAATACACAGAATTTTTAGAAGCCCTATTTGAAACCCTTTTTAACTCCGGAGGCTGGGACACATTTCAGAGGATATCTTTTAGCTCAATGTTTTATCTGGCAGGTCGCTCCCCCTTAGAAACCAGGGGAGCTCGCGGCCAGAAGCAGTTATAAGGATATCTTTAATTTCAGGACCTCGTGTACTCTTTTTTTTTACGAGCCACCTGATTCCTTAAATAACAACAGACGGACGGGCATACCCCGTTTGGACTTCTGTTCACATTCAAGGTTATGAACGGGCGAATGCATTACGGGTTCCTCCCACAATAGTTTCATGCCTCGCGGCT
>JAJDAX010000243.1 GCA_029261615.1 Nitrospinaceae bacterium | reverse complement strand
CTGGGGTTTATGATCACTTTTTTCATTTGTTGGCCGTCCACTTATCAGGCGGAAGTGGTTCTGGCCGGGGATTCAGAAGATGACAAAACGCGCGATAATTTTTATCAACTCTGGAACGTGTTCCGCAAGGACCATTTGCCTGATGAAGCGCAGTTGATCACCGCTGGTGCCGTTCTCGAAAAAGTGGTGGAGGACCTCGACCTTACCTACGATGATGTGTTCCATCCGTTTTTGAGTCACGCCGCGTATTTATGGACAGAATCCTGGGTCGGCAAACAGTACCGGAAGATCAAGAAAATGATCCTTCCGCCAAACAAAACCATATACGACCCCACCCCTGAACAAATTGACCACGCCCGTACCCTGCATGATTTTAAAACCGGAGTCAGTCTGAATGCCGTGCCGGACACCAACATTGGGCTTTTGGTCGTCCGGGGCCCGTCTCCGCGTGTGGCACAGATCGCAAACTATCTGGTCCGCACCTACCTTCATCAGCGGAAAATGCGCCATGTTCAGGAAGCGGAGGATGCGTACAACAGTCTTTTTCTAGAGTCTGAAAAGGTTCGGAAGGAACTTCTCCTGCATGAACTGGTGATGGAAGAATATTTTACAGACAACAGCATTCTGCTGATGTTTGAAAAAGACAAGGTTGAGATCGCGCAATGGATCGAAATGGAAACCTCTATTGTGGAGAACCAGTCGTTGATCGCAACGCTGGAAAGTACGCTGGTTAAAGTGAATGACCAGCTTGGAAAAGAAAACAAGGAAATTACAAGTATCCGTGTTTTCCAAAAAAACTCCCTGAAGGAAACATTAAAAGACCGATTATCCAAGTTGAAGTTGAGTTTGCAGCAGGTAAAAGAAAAGTATCGTCCCAATTCTCCTGAAGTTCGGGAAGTGGAGAACCAGATTACGATGGTTAACCAGTTGATCGGCAAGGAAGGGGAAGTTACTGAGTTTCAAACCACGCAGGTGCTGAGCGAAACCTATGAAGGACTTCGCCAGAAGAAAAACCGTTTGGAATCGGAACTGGAGGGTGCGCGGGCCGGTCTTAAAATGAAAATCGAAGCTTCTTCGAAAATGCGTGAGTTGTTGCAGAGCATTCCCAATAAAATGAATACGACTAAGGGTTTGAACCGGCAGCATCAGATGCTTGAGAAAAAATATACGGTGCTTCAGGAAAAACTGATGGTTGCTGCTGTTTCCAAAGCAACGGCGCTTTCCGCGCCACCATCCCTGCGGGTGGTGGATTTCGCAGTGGCACCAGAGAAGCCCTCCTTTCCTAACAAAAAATTATTCATTGTGTTGGCTCTATTAATCGGAGTCTTCGCAGGCATTGGGTTGGCGCTTCTGGTCGACCTGGTTTACAACCCATTGAGCAGCAACCTTCTGAAAACAAGTTCTGGATTGTCAATATATGCGACGATTATCCAGGACCGGGAATTTATAAATAAACAATTTCTGCGTGAAGGGGAAGTGGATGACGATACCGATCAAAGCCTGGATTTGCCCGATACGGGGAAGAACAAGCAAGGCGTCGGATCTTCTGCCGAGGAAGTTCCCCTCTGAGAATGGTGTTCCAGGTCAGGATAGTAATTTATGAAACAAAATAAACAAGCCTCGGCTTCACGCTCCTACCGTTATCTTGCCCGCCAAGTTGAAAATGATCTAGGTGAAACTGAAAATGCCCATGAAGTGATGGTCACCGGTCCAGGATCCGTCGAATTTCTTAACCAGACAATTTTGATGTTCTCTTATGGATTGAAAAATGAACTGGGAAGTAAAGTGGTGATCATTGATGCGACCTTCAGGGACAAGGGGGTCGGAGATTTTCTGGGATTCAGGGACGAACCGGGTTTAATGAATTTATTATATGAAGACACCACTAAAATGGGGCAAATGATCAAGCCTACCAAGGTTGAAGATATTCATGTTCTTCCTGCGGGAAGGTTGGAGCAAAAAATATTTGAATCATTGAAGGGCGAGAAGGTGAAAGCCATATTGAAAAAATTGGGAACGGCCTATGATTACATTGTGATTCAGGTGGGACCTTTGCAAAACGATACCCGTTATATCTCGCTGGCAGAGTACGCCGAACTGGTGGTGCTGCTTGTGGAAGAGGGAAACACTTTGTTGGGTGAAATAGAGGAGTACAGGACGACCCTTGAAAATCACAACATTTCCAATTACCAGATCGTGATGTCTCAGAAGGGGTAAATTTCAATTTGCCCGATTAGTCATTTGTTAAAACCGACTCGTTAACTCCACATGGATCTAAATAAAATAAAGATCAAGTCGGGTGCCATCCAATTTATCCTCTCCGTATTGATTGGCCTGTTAGTAGCTGCATCGGTAGTTGCCATTTTTTCTGCTAAAAAATCCATTGCTATTGGTATTTTTGGATTAATCGGTCTGCTCGCGTGTCTTTACATATCGGGCAATCCGCGCCTGTTCTGCCTTTGGGGATTGATTATTTCAGCTCCACTAAGCCTGGGCAAAAGATTTCACCCAATTCCGCACATGGGCGGAGCCGGTTCTTACAGTATTGAGTTGGTTGACTTGTTTATTCTGGCCTTGATGTTTTTCATGTTTCGGGATTTAAAGTGGGGCAGGGTAAAAAGTTTCCGGATATCAAAGGTGTCGTTTTACTGGTCGGCCATGATCCTGCTCGGCATGTTGTCCATTTTTCTCGGACCCTTCCGTCATATTCCAGCCCAGGAAGTGTTCCGCATGGTCAAATGTTTGTTGCTGTATTTGGTGGTGATCAACGAATTGATGCGAGTGAAACAGTTTATGCATGTGCTTGGTGCACTGACCGTTGGTGTGGCGCTTCAGGGAATCGTTGGGATAATTCAATATGTTTTCAGGGTCGACTTACATCTTCAGGCATTAGGAGAGGCCACGCAGGAGGCGATCAATATTGTTTCCAAGGCCACATATGTTGAAGGGGCAGGCACATACCGTATCAGTTCCCTGCTCGGCCACCCCAATTTTCTGGCAGCCTTCATGGCCCTTATTTTACCCATACTCATTGCGTGCCTTTTTTCAAAAATCAAAATGTCTTACAAAGTTATTATCGCAATTTCTGCTGCAATGGGGGGGGCTTCCATGGTGTTCACCCTTTCTCGCGCGGGTTGGGTTTCTTTCGCAATTGCATTCACGTTTTTAATTATTATGTCTTTCTACCATTTTAAAATGCGGCGTCGATATTTGTTCGCAAAAATTCTTTTGATTGGAAGCGTGGTGGTGATGGTCGGGGCGTTTTCGGGTCCGATAATAAAAAGAGTTACCGAAAGTCATCCCGGGGCGGTAGATTTTCGCCATGAATGGAACGAAATTGCCTGGAAAATGGTTGCGGAAAAACCGGTTTTGGGTTTTGGGTTAAATACATTTGTCTATCAAATGATTCCATACTCAAAATACAAGACACTCGATAATATGAGTGACAAATTAGGCGATGTTCTTCCCGTGGTTCACAATATTTATCTTTTAACCTGGAGTGAACAGGGCACCCTGGGAATGTTGTTTTTTATCGGGTTGCATCTTCATGTATTTAGGTTGGGAATGAGAAACGCCAACTTTTTTGAAGAGCGCATGTTGTTCATGATGAACCTGGGTTGTTTGAGTGGATTTGTCGCTATCATGGCGGACGGATTGGTCAGCTTTTTTATCAGATACCCTCCCTGCGCCAGGGTGTACTGGATTGTTGTTGCCCTAATCACGGCAATAAATTACTGGTACCGGGAAAATCAAATGAAACAGCCTGTGGTCCTGAACAGGAATACCGTAACGGAACCGCCCAGGCCGAAGTTGGCCCGGGTTTAACTCGAAAAGAAAAAGTTTATGTTCAAACTACTGACAATATTATTTCGAAATTTTCTCTGGTTTCCGCGATGGTGTTCCCGCCTTCCCTGGAAGTTTCGAGAGGTGATCAGGATCGGCGCGACTGAATTTTTAAACGGGGTCGAAAACCTGAATTATGAATTTGAACAAAACGGTGAAAAAAGAGTTCTTGAGTTTCTTTCGGAAAAAAATTTACTCGCACCGGGTATTGTGTTTGATGTCGGTGCCAACATCGGGGATTGGACGCGGACCTTCGTAGAAATTATTCCGGGGGTCACCAAGGTACACCTGTTTGAACCTTACCCTCCTACTTTTGAGAAACTCTGTAATAATCCGATTATGAAATCAGGCTACGAGTCCATTTCCTTTCAGCGCAACCCATTTGCTTTGGGAATAGAAAAAAGTTCTTCGATCATTCGGGGAGTTGAAGCAGGTGATGTGAGAGCCGCGCTGAAAGAAATTCCGAAAACATCCTGGGATAAAGCAACGGATTTTGTAGAGTATCCCATTGAAATTGATACGGGAGATTCATATTGCCAGGCATCCGGGGTCGATAGCATATCGTTCCTTAAAATAGATGTAGAGGGTTTTGAATTGGGAGTTTTTCAGGGATTTGAAGAGATGCTGTCTCAGCACAGGATTGATTTTGTCCAATTTGAATATGGCCGGGTCAATGTGCTCAACAGAGTCACCCTGCATTCTCTGATCTCTTATCTTGAAGGTTTTGGATATGAAACGGCAAAGGTATACCCGAACTATTTAAGGTTTGGATACGATGAAATGCAGTGGGATGAGAACTGGGTGGGTCCTAATTTCATCGGGTTCTCCCCAGAAAAATTCGAGGCAGTTAAACCTATGCTGGAAGGCCCAAAGCGAGGCTACCATTTTCTTCCTATGTAACAGGTTAGTAAATTTATTCTCTAAAAACTCTCTGAGCGGTTTTCAGGGCGAATGTCCTATCGTGCAAACCTCTCCGGAAAATTCAGATATCCCTGCTGTCCATGTTGCATTTACCTAAAAATATAAAATGGTCGGTGCTGAAAAACGCCACCAGTCAAATTGGCGGTCGGGTATTTCTGAGCCTGGCCCGTCTGGTCATTTCGATACTCATTGTTCGCTATGCCGGGGTGACACGGTTCGGGGAGTATGCGCTGGTGGTCAGCATTTTGATCCTGGGTGAGTGGCTGGTCGATTTTGGTTTTACCGAGATCTCGGTACGAGACATGTGCCAGTCTCCGAAGCGATCTCAATCGGTACTCAATGCACTCGCTGTGGTCAAAGCCCTTCAGGGAGTGCTGGTATATTTTCTGGTTATTGGCTTGTTCTATGCGCTGGATTATCCAGACGCGGTAATTCGCGCGGGGATTTTTGGTGGAGTTGGTTTGATTTTTTATTCAGGCGCGCTGGTTTTGAGAGCAGGATTCCGGTTTCGCATGGAGATGGACAAGGATGTTCTGAGCGAAGTCATTGGGGTGCTATTTATTATCCCTTTGATTTGGGTCGCAGGGGCTTATCAGGCCTCTCTTGAAATTTTAGTGATTTGTTATGCCCTGTCCCGTGTGATTTTTTTCTTCTGTGCTTTTTATTTAGGAAGAAAATCGATAAGGTTTAGCGCGGATGATCATTTAAGGAAGGAAATTAAGAAGCTCGTCCGGGATTCCATTCCTTTGGGTGTGATGGGCCTGCTGGTTAGCTTTTACGAAACCTTGATCCCGATTTTTTTATCCAAAATGGCCGATATGGAAGCAGTTGCTTTTTTCGCCTGCGCCATGCGATTTGTATTTCCTGTAATCATTGTGTTACACGCGATCGGTCACACCGTCTACCCCTTGCTTTCTTCTTACTGGCAAAAGGAACCTGAGAAATTTGAAAAAGTTCAGGAAGCTGCTTTAAATGCATCGCTTCTGGTGGCATCTGCCATGTTTTGTTTATTGTATTCCATGGCCGAATTTTTGATGGGACTGGTTGACCCGAAAATGGTCGCGGGGGCTTTTCTGTTAAAACTTCTTTCATGGGTCGTGTTGATTCGCACGACCACCACGGTGGTTTCTCCGCTAATTATTATTCCCGGAGGTCAAAAGAAAGCGCTTTGGATAACCGTCCTGACCCTTATACTAAAAGTTATCGTTCTCAGTTGGTTGATTCCGATATACGGATTGTTTGGAGCAGGTATTGGCTATATTGGTACGGAATTGGTTGGGGTGGTTCCCGTTGTTCTAGTCAGCCAATATCTGTCTGGTGTTCGCCTTAAATGGTTAGTGCCCTTTAAATCCATTTTAGCAGGTGCCCTGGTGATCGGTGCCGGGGAGATGCTGGGGGTGCTTGGTTTTTGGTGGAGTGGCATTCTTGTCTTCCCGTTTTTCATTTTATGCGCGTTTGGGTTGGGAGCATTGTCGTTAGAAAGTATAAGTTGGATTGGGCAGGAACTTCGGAATAAAATGTCCGCTTCCAGGCCCGGGACCGTAGAATGAAACTTTCTTCAGAGCGTTCTGTTATTAGTCAAACAGGATCATTTAATGTTCCCTTCAACAGGCTCCGGCAAGAAATTGGTTGGCGCCTCTTGTTCAAAAACATTTTTTATTGATGCCTGAAAAAAAATTATGGGTAATCGTCTAAAAATTGCCATCGCTTGTCCCGGTATCGGCCTTGTTCAAAGGGGATTTGAACGTCTCTTGAACGACCTGTTTGCATTGGTTCGCGATGATTTTGATGTGATCCTTTACAAGGGAGGCGGTGAAAGCAACAAGCAGGAAAAGGTCCTCAAATTTGCCCATCGCAATGGCTTAATCCCTAAAATATTTCCGATCCACAAGTTATTCGGTCGTACTCCCATGCACACGGAATGCCTGACTTTTGTACTGGCCATGCTGCCGCATATTTTAAAGGAAAAATTTGACATAATTCACTGCATTGATCCCCCGTTAACCCGGGTGATGTTCCATTTAAGAAATGCGTTAAAGCTGAAGTTTAAAATTCTGTATACCGAGGGGTGTGCCATGCCACCGGCGGACTACCCTCCGGCAGATCATTTACATCAGATAGCAAAGGTGACTTATGATGAGGCGCTGGCGTTTGGGAAACCAGCAGATTACATGACCCTGCTTCCCTGTGGAATTTATCCTGAGCGGTTCCAGACTGAAAAAAGTCGTGAACAACTCAGGCAAGAACATGGTTTGAAGAATAGCACCTTCGTTATTCTCAGTGTGGCTGCATTAAACCGTGGTCACAAAAGAATAGATCATCTGGTAGAAGAAGTGGCACAACTTGACGGGGATTACCTTCTCTGGCTGGATGGAAGCCTGGACCACGGTGAACCCGGTCTGGTTGATTTTGCCAAACAGCGACTGGGGGATCGTTGCCGGATTACTCATGTTTCCTCTGACAAGGTGGGTGAGTTATTCCAATGCGCAGATATGATGGCGCATGGATCTGTGTTTGAAGCCTTTGGTCTCGCTATTGTTGAAGGGGCGGCATCTGGAGTGCCCGTGATAACTCACAACGCACCTCATTTTCAATGGCTGCTTCCAGACTCCAACGCCTGGGTCAATATGGAAGAAAAAGGCGAATTGGCAGCCAGAATTTCCTATTTAAGATCAAATCCGAAAACCTTAGCCAGCTTGAAACGTCCAGAAGAAGTTCAGGAGAGGTACAACTGGGTCAATCTGAAAAACGGTTACATTGACTTGTACAATAAGGTCGCCAAATTGCCCCGCTTGAGTGAACCAAAATAAAGGCAAACTGCAGAGTCTCAATATGGAACATCCACTACGGTTGTCGATTATAATCGTCAACTGGAATGTAAAAGAGTTGCTGGCAGAATGTCTTGCTTCTATCGCACGGGAAACAAAAATTCCCCGGAATGCATATGAAGTGCTGGTGGTTGATAATGCTTCGGAAGATGGTAGCGTCGAGGCCATTCGGAAAAAATTTCCGGAGGTGCGGTTAATTGCAAATGACAAGAATCTCGGGTTTGGCGCAGGATGCAACGTAGGATACTCCCAAAGTCAGGGAAAATTCATAATGTTGCTCAACCCTGATACGGAAATAAAAGAACGTGGAATAGACAGGATGCTCTCAAAGTTTGAAGAAAATTCCAACGCAGGCGTTATGGGATTTCGTTTGATGAACAAAGACGGCTCTTTTCAAAGAGCCAGTGGAGGAGCCCTGCCCAGTCTCGGCAATATGGCCTGGAATTATTTATTCCTCAATAAATTGTTTCCAGCATCCTGGGCTCCGGCAGCTCTTTATCTGGAAGGTGACCCACAGGGGACCTCGGAGGTGGGATGGGTTTCAGGGGCTTCGATGTTTGTAAGGAGAGAAGCGGTTGGCGAAAAGATTTTCGATGAATCGTTTTTTATTTTTGGTGAAGACATGGATCTTTGTGATCGTGTCCGCGCCGGTGGGTGGAAGGTCTTTTATTCAAGTGACGTTTCGGTGTTCCACTATCATGGAAGCAGTTATGAAAAACAATCCGCGACCGAAGTCATGGAGATGGCGATCAAGGGGCCGCGCCTGTTTTTCAAAAAATACCACAGCAAGGCCGCGGTTGTTTTTTATGACCTCATTTTATTAGTCGCGTATCTTATACGGTGGCCTTTGTACAAATTTCTTTCTCTGTTTCGTTCGGATCATGGCTACGGTTCCCTGTCTACTTTCAGCAGGAAATATGTGCGCGTCATGTTCCGTCTGCTTTTTGAATGAAACTTTAAAACTACTGGAATACGTTTATGGGATTCAAATATAAAGTGCTCGGTTTGGTTCGCAAACTAAACTTGTTGAAGCAGGCGGATAATTTCAAATTCTTCCTCAAGAAATTTAGTCTGGCATCACGCAACCGGGAATTTATTAAAAACAACCCCGACTTTCCCGTACCTCCGGTAGATCTGGCTTTTGATGCCTACAACATGTTTGATTGGGAAGAATATAAAAAGGGTGGGGTGCGTCACGCGAAAATATTTACAGATGTTATCAACGAGCATTTAAACGCTGAAAACTTAAAAATATTGGAATGGGGCTGTGGTCCGGGAAGATTGATTCGCCACATGCCTGATCTCATTGCGGGAAACCCTGAAATACATGGCTCCGATTACAATCCCAAAACAATTGAATGGTGTCAGCAAAATCTCAAAGGGATTCATTTTGTCAAAAACGAAATTAAACCGCCTCTTCCCTTTGATGATAATTCCTTTGACGCTGTATATAATTTTTCTGTGTTCACGCATTTGACCGAAGAAAGCCAGATTGAATGGGCCGGA
Organism: Nitrospinaceae bacterium; assembly: GCA_029261615.1. The sequence goes on along the minus strand of JAJDAX010000243.1, from coordinate 4,341 downwards.
GAATTAAGAAGAGTTTTAAAGCCCGAAGGTATCTTTATCTGCACCACCCATGGTGATCATTTTAAAAAACTACTCAATGCAAAAGAACAGTCAGACTATGATGCTGGAAGGTTGGTGATTCAGGACAACTACAGCGAGGGAAAGAAATGGTTCTTTGCAATTCATCCGCCTGGTTTTGTTAAAGATATTCTCCTGAAAGATTTTAAGGATTTGACACCGATCAAAGTGGGCCCAGAGGCGGATACCTATCACGATATCTGGCTAGGAAAAAAGTAGTATGGAAAAAGGCAAATTGAAAATAGCCATCATTGGCGACCGAGGCATTCCCGCACGTTACAGCGGGTTCAGCACTCTAGTGGAACAACTTGCGGTCAGGCTGGTTCGGGACCATAACATGGAAGTTTCCGTTTACTGCCGAAGTTCTTATTATGAAGAAAAGCCAAAATCTTTCGAAGGAGTACGGTGTCATTATTTTTCTTCTCCCGGAGGGAAAAATTTTGAAAGCATCATCCACAGCAATATTTCTATCTGGCATGCTTTGGTAGATTCCTATGATCTGGTTTTTATCGTGGATCCCGGAAATGCTCCCTTTGCCTGGCCACTAAAACTCAGATTTCTTCCCACAGTTTTTCATACCGACGGAATGGGATGGAAAAGAAGAAAGTGGTCTCCACTTCAACAAAAATACTACAAGTGGTCCGAATGGGTGTGCGCACGCCTCGCAACTGCTCTGGTGACCGATTCCCGGGCGATGCAGGAGTATTACCTCAGTGAGTATCAGGCACCCAGCAGTTTTATTCCTTATTCCGGGGAAGTGGGGAAAGCCCCCACCGACGACTGCCTGAAACTGTTCGGGCTTGAAAAAAACGAATATTACCTCGTCGTTGCCCGGGTGGAGCCGGAAAATAATATCGACCTGATCATCAGGGAATACAAGGATGCCGGGGTTGAACGCCCTCTGGTTATAGTAGGCGGAGCCCGATATGAATCAGAATATTCGAAATTGGTGACAGGGCAGGCAAGCGAAAAAGTTCGTTGCGCTGGACCCATTTTTGATTCCGAAACCTTGAATGGCTTGTACCAGAACTGCTATGCCTATTTGCACGGACACGAAGTGGGTGGAACCAACCCCAGCCTGCTTCGGGCCATGCACTGGGGGGCGGCTTGTGTTCCTATCAATGTTATCTTTCATCGGGAAGTTATGGGTGAAGACAGCTTTTTCTTTGAAAATTCTCAAGGTCATTTGGCCGGAATCCTGAATGAACTTGAAAACGATCCTGCGCGGGTGGAACAGCTTGGCCGACTGGCGAAAGAACGTTCAGAAACACTATACCGCTGGGATGCTGTCGCTGCGGGATATGCAGAGATGTTTCGGAAAGTGGTGGGTTCCAGAAAAAACGGCAGTGGTATTGAAAGTGAACTTGAATGCGAGGTGTATCGCCCGGATGAGTTTTTAAAATAGGGCAGATGATTGCGGTTCGTTGGTTAAGAAAAATTCGAATGACTTTGGAAAGAAAGCCCTAAAAAGGTAAAAGCATTATGAAAGTTTTACATGCATACAATAGGCACCGGGGAATTGGAGGCTCGGATAACGCCTGGGATGAAACCATTCGCATTTCTCGTGAAGGTGGTTTGGAGATTGAAGAATTCTCCAGGAACAGCCGCGATATTTCGAGCAACTTATTGGGAAAAGCCCAGGCATTTATCTCAGGGCTATATTCCAAAAAAGCAGTTCAGGAGTTCGACCGCCACCTGGAAAGTTTCAAGCCTGATGTCGTTCACGCTCATGAGCTTTATCCTCTTATTTCTCCATGGATATTGAGGCAGTGTGTCGAGAAGGGTATCCCCGCTGTCTTCACTTGCTACGACTATCGCATGACTTGCGCAGTGGTGACCCATTTTCACAAGGGGAAGTTATGCCTCCGCTGCCAGGACGGAAAAGAGTGGTGGGCCGTGTTAAAAAATTGCCGAAACCATATTTTTGAAAGTCTGGCCTATGCTCTTCGAAATCGGGTCGCGAGGACCAATCGTTTATTTGTTGATAATGTATCGCAGTTTATTGTGCTATCAGATTTCCCCAAACAGTGGCTGATAAATGAAGTGGGTATCAACCCGGAACGAGTCAGCGTTAATCCTTGCTCCCTGAAGCTACCGGAGGAAACCGGGGATCCGACTCAGGGAAACTATGTCGCGTTTGCTGGACGGTTTGCACAGGAGAAAGGGGTGGATTTGCTCTTAAAAGCCGCTCGAATAGCACAAGTTCCTGTAAAGCTTGCAGGCGATGCCGCAACACATCCGGCCATCCAAAGCGGTGATCCGGTGGAATGTGTCATGATCCAGGGAAAAGAAGAGTTATCCAAATTTTACCGGAACGCCAGAATGGTAGTGGTTCCAAGTATATGGTACGAAACATTTGGTCTTGTCGCCGCGGAAGCGATGAGCTACGGCATACCCGTGGTGGCTTCACGGTTTGGTGCCTTAAAGAGCACGGTGAAAGATGGTGTGTCGGGGCTCTTGTTTGAAATGAATAACGCAGATGATCTTGCAGAAAAAATCACAACAATATGGAATGATCCGGAACTTGCAAAAAAACTGGGTGAAGGGGGAAGGCGGGAAGTAAAAGAACGTTTTGATCCAGACTCACAAATGGATCTGTTGATGGAAGTTTATAAAAAGGCTATTGCCAACCCGGTCGTGAAGAGATAATGGATGACTCAACCTCCGAGCCCCTTCCAGGAAAAACAACAGGCAATCGTACTGCAAACAGAAGTCAGCGATTATTGTTGGGTTCCAAGGTCATCAGTATTTTTCTCGGGTTTTTCATCACCATCATGCTGGGGCGCTTCCTGAATCCAGCCGATTTCGGGTTCCTGGCAATGGTGACCCTGATATTTGCCCTCAGCCGGGATTTGTTAGGGTTGGGCACAAGCAATGTGGCCACACGTGAAATCGTTCGAAACCCAAAGTCTGAAAGAGCTCTACTTGGCAGATTAATGGGGTGGCGTAGGATATTAGCAGGAGTTCTGGCATTGTTTTGCCTGGTTTTTTCTTTTGCTCAATATGAAGATTATCAAAAATGGGTTCTGGTATTATCAGCAGGTGTAATTTTTTTGTATTACCTGGGTGCCCTTCTTCCCGCCTTCCAGGTACGTCAGGAATACGGTTGGCCAGTTTTGTTCAATGTAGTGGGGCAAGTCGGATTGTTTCTTGGATGCATTTTGTTTATCCAAATGGAGGGGCCCGCTATCGTGTTTCCCCTGATGGTTCTGGCAAGGGAAGTGTTCGTCATTGTCGGGACAAAAATCAAAGCCGAACAATTGCTGGGTTTCAAACCCATTCCGACCATCCGGGGTGAGGGCTTTGAGAAGTTTTTTGGACAAGCCATGCTGTTTGGTATGGCGGCATTGTTTTACATCATGTACTTCTTCAGTGGAACTTTTTTAGTTTGGTATTTTTTGGGCGGTGAGGCGCTTGGTGGCTATTCTGCAGCTTTCAGGCCAATCCAGCCTTTGTTTTCCTTTCCATGGTTATTCTCCCTTCCTCTTATTCCCGTGTTCAGTTGGCTGGCAAAAGAAAATATGGAAAGGTTTAAAAAGCTATTCTTAGGTAATCTCGATCTGGCTATAGGGGTGGGTGCGATCGGTGTTGTGACTGGAATTTGCCTTGGACCACAATGGTTGGAAATTTTTTATGGCGGAAAATATAGTGTGGGTCCTTTATCAGCAACATTCACCTTGCAGGCAATCTGCCTGGCTTTTGGATTTTCATGCTCCAATCCACTAATTGTTTCCGGTTTGCTTGCAGTTGGGGAAGAAAAAAACCTTTTAAAACTGATCGCTCTGGGCTTTGCCGTGAATATCGTGTGCAATATAATTTTACTTCCAAAAATTGGTTTTGCTGCAGCCGGAATCTGCCTCGCTATTAGCGAGTTTATTACTTTCGTTGGGGGAGTTTTCTTGCTGTCCCGGAAACTAAAAGGAATGGATTGGAACCTCAACCTGCTTTTATTTATCGCCCCAGCGATGGTTTTGTTAATTCTGTTTAAGCTGATTCCGATATCAACAAACTTTATTCTGATTTTTCTAACTCTTCTAGGCTTGGCTGCAATAATATTATTATGGAAAACTCCAATAGCCAGAAACTGTAGACAAGAGCTCGCCATGGTTGTGCCTGAAAACTATTCTCAACCAGGTTAGTGTCTCTTGCTCTTCTTTGATGAAGTAGACGTGTCATGAAATCGAAAAAGACTCTCTGGAAAGAATGCCGTTCTTTGCTAAATAAGGATCTCGAACGACTTGAGAGATTTCAAAAAAAGAAGTTTGGAATAATTCCCTGTTTAAA
>JAJDAX010000242.1 GCA_029261615.1 Nitrospinaceae bacterium | reverse complement strand
ATGGAAAAGCTGATCGACAGTTTTCTGGAGTTGTCACGCATCAATTCAAACGGAATTGAATTTGAAAGTACCGACTTGAATTTAATTATTGCCGGTGTTCTGGAGAATCTTGAAACTCTTCTTGGAAAGAATCAGGTGGTTGTTGAGATAGGAGAACTTCCAATTGTGGAAGGACATTCAATATATATAGCGCAAATGTTCCAAAATCTTTTGATCAATGCGGTTAAATTTAAAAAAGAGGATCAGCCCGGAGTGGTCAGGATTAATAGTTTTTGCAGGCCTGACGGCTGGTATGACATTCGCCTTGAAGATAACGGGATAGGATTTGAAATGAAATATGCCGATAAAATTTTTGAGCCTCTTGCAAAACTCAATAATACTTCCACCAAAGATGGTTCAGGGCTTGGGTTGGCGATCGTCAGGAAAGTGGTGCAATGCCACGGCGGAGCCATCAGAGCGGAAAGTACGCCAGATGAAGGAACTGTTTTCATAATCAGTCTGCCCCCAACCCGTCAATGATAGTCCTTTTAGCTGGAACCGAAAATTTAATTAAATGGCGGTGAGGTCTTGCGGCGAATATCTTCCTCAGTCATGTCTGCCCGGCCCTTAAAAAACTTGAGCTTGTTTTCTGCGATGGAAACGGCTTGGGAATTGCCCGTCAATTGTGCCATTTGTATGGACAGCCCGATTTCCCTCAAAGCCTGGTCCCAGTCTTTCATGGCTTCGTAAACGCTGGCGATGTTCAGGTGGGCCTGCAAGTGATCTTGTTTTAATTCGATCACCTTGCGATAAGCGGCGGCGCATTCCTCCAATTGCTGCATGTACCAGTATTCCAACGCAATTTTAAAATGAACCTCCGGGTCCTCTGGATGAACTTTCGCAGCTGCAAGGTATTCCTTGAGTGCCAGCGAGTTCCGGCCACTCTTTGAGTAGACAGCGGCCAGCGCCAGACGGGCTTCATAATGATTGGAATCGAGCTCAATGGTTTTTATATACGCGACAACGGCTTCCTCCCGGCGGTCCCACTCCTTGTAGATTTCACCCATCAGAAAGTGAGCGGCAATATATCCAGGGTCCACTGCAATAGCCCGATTGAGTTCCGCAATGGCTGAATCATATGCTCCGACCGCCTGCTTCTCCTCCGCGCTATGGAAAAGAGAGGTGGGATCATTTGCCGCTGTCGGTTTTGCAGGGTCGTTCGCAGTTTGTTCTGATGAGTCACAGCCAACCAGAATCCACCCGAGGAAACATACCAACAGCAAACTCCAACGGACGAAGGAAACCTTGTTTTTGTAAAATAGGTTAGGTTTGGAGTTTTTCAATGGTAATTCCCGCGTTATGGCTCAGAGGAGACCATTAAACCCTTGGCAGGCGCTGTAGTCAATCAGCGAAAAGAAATAAATTGGGGTTCTCCTGAGTGTGAATTTGTCTTGAAAATAATTTCCTGCAAAATGGTTCCTCTCAATGAGGCCAGCATCAGGGTCATTTCATTGAAAAATTAGGGGAGAGCCCCTCGAAATTTCTGAAAAACAGTAGTATAATCCCCCGGAAGCAATTAGAAATGTCCGGAAAATATTACTACTCATTTTATTGTCAGTTGAAAGGTCAACCTCTTGCCGTTACCACCATTAACAGATGAAGATAGAAACCGCGCCAAAAAGCTATTGAAGGGATTCCCCGAAGGAACGGAAGATGCTTATTATAAATTCCGTGATTCCGGAGATATTGAAGCTTTAAAAGTTCTGATCGGTGGTATGCTTGGATTCTATCTGCCTTCCGCAAACGAGAACTACATGAAGGTTGTGGGAGGGGAAGTGGATCTGCAAACTGTCGGAATCGATTCCCTTGGAATGACGGAAATGGTTTTTCAGGTAGAAGAGTTGTTCGATGTATCCGTCGCCGATGAAGACATGGCGCAAGTCACGACTCTCGATGAAATTTCAATGTACATTAAAGAGCGTCTCGAAAAGGGAGACGACTAACTTCCCGCCTCCACCAGTCAGGTTTTATGCCAAACCAGGTCGTTGTTACCGGTTTGGGCCTCATCACCAGCATCGGAAATAACAAGGCCCAGGTCACAGAAAGCTTGCGCGAATTACGTCACGGGTTCGAGAACATCACGTTCATGGACAACCCGCGGATTCCCGTTAAAGTCATAGGTTCCATCAAGGAATTTGATACCGCATCGCCCAACTGGGTGGAGTGGAAATACCCGGAGCATTTCAATCTTGATGTCGATTACCTGAAGTCGCTGTCTCCGCACGGCTTGCATTGCCTGTGCGCGATGTTACAGGCGGTTGAAGATTCCGGTTTGAAAGAGGAAGATGTCGCATCCACTGAGACCGGTCTGTTCGCGTCCTCCGCCGGGTCCACCTTTATGATGCGGAACAACCTGGAGAGCCTGGTTGCCACCAAGGGCATGCGCATTAACCCGATGAGCGTGGTCGCTTCGGTTTCCGGCACACTGAACTTTAACCTCGGCGCGTACTTCGGCATCCGCGGTGGCAACTGTGGGTTTGTCTCCGCTTGCGCGTCCAGTAGTCACGCTATCGGTTACGGTTTCGACGAAATTTATCTGGGCCGACATAAACGGATTTTTGTCGTCGGTGGAGAAGATATAACCGCCGAAACATACCTCCCGTTCAACGGAATGCGGGCATTGTCACGTAATCCAGATCCCAACACAGCATCACGACCGTTCGATGTTAAACGCGATGGCTTTGTCGGTACCGGCGGCGGTGTGGCTCTGCTACTCGAAAACAAAGACGAAGCAGTCAAGCGGGGTGCTCATATTTATGCGGAATTGACCAATTGGGGGCAGGCGTCAGACGGCTACAACATTGCCATGCCGCATCCAGAAGGCAGCGGCCTGACTCTCGCCATAACAAAAGCGCTCAAGGCGGCAAAGGTCAATCCGGAAGACGTGGACTACGTCAATGCCCACGCCACCAGCACACCGCCCGGCGATCGTTCGGAAGCGTTGTCGTTGGTCAATATTTTCGGCACTGATCCCAGCAAGCGTCCGGCGGTGAGCAGCACCAAAGCCCTTACCGGGCACGGACTTTCCATGGCCGGTGTTATGGAAGCTGCGTTCAGCGTATTGTCGATCAAGGAAGGATTTACACCCGGTGCGGCGCATATTTCGGAACCCGACCCGCTGTGCGAACACATCACCCTGCCCAAAGAAACCCTCGATCAAGCCCCGCAAACCGTTATCAGCAACAGCAGCGGCTTCGGCGGCAGCAACGTCTGTCTCGTCTTTAAAAAATGGGATGGGTGACCACCCTGCGGTGGAGGATACTAAAAAGTTTTTTTTAGATAAGAAGGATAAGGGTAACGAAAAAAATATTTTATGATGGGGCTGCCGCGCTATATGTTTTTGCCAGGAAAAGCACCCTTCATTTTCATGTCTTCGCCGAACAAGTGATTGACCAGCCAATCCCTTAAAAATTCGAATACCTTGCCGACCTGCTTTGGTTTTACAGAATCCCCAGTATCACTTTTAATAGATTCAATTAGCTCTGCTAAATGTTTGACCAATTCTTTGTGCTCGTTTTTATTGGATTCGTAAAAAGGAAAATTATTTTCGAGCTGGAATTTTTCTTCCTGTTCAAAATGATAATGGGTATACGCTTCCAACTGGGATAAATGAGTCAGAAACAAGTCGCGTTCCAAATGGCAATTCCCTGCCGCTTCTATGGTGTTAATCAAGCTAACCAGATACTGATGTTGGGAGTCGACTGAATAAATCCCGACATTCATTTTGTCCTGCCACTG
>JAJDAX010000241.1 GCA_029261615.1 Nitrospinaceae bacterium | reverse complement strand
TGGAAGTTCATGAGCTCCGGCACTAATAACGATATTGCCAGTATCTGGGGCTGTCCGGAGGCCACTTACGCAGTTGGCGTTGACGGATTGGTACTTAAACTGGAAGGCGACACGTGGAAGCGGCTGACTTACAACTCAAATGAAGAACTTTATGGTATTTATGGCTTTGGGCCGAACAATATTTATTTTTGTGGATCGGATGGCGTGATTGTCCACTTCAACGGTGCCGAGTTTAAAGACATGCCGACGGGTACCATGGAGTTTTTCCTCGATATCTGGGGTCCAAACGAAGATATGGTGTTCGCCGTTGGCGACCTGGGAATGATCATGTATCTCGATGGCGATCAGTGGACCCGTATTGAGTCAAATACAGAAGAATACCTGACCGCAATCTGGGGAAATTCAGAGGATGATATTTACGCCGTCGGTGATCTGGGTCTGATTCTCCACTGGGACGGCGAAGACTGGAAGCAAATAGAAGCCTGACTCACAATCTCGACTGTCGACCAGCTTCCCTGAAACGCCTTGCGCAAACCCCCTGCTTCATGCTACTGTGCGAAGTTTAAACCCTTGATTTAGTGGTATTTTACAGGGCCCCTTCAAAGGCTTTTCAATGCCTTGAGAGGCTTTTTTTAATTTTTGCGATGAAGAGACACTGACTCTTCATTTTGTGCTGTCATGTTGTTCCCCTCAATTGACGAATTCAAGGAAAAATCCCAAAAGGGCAATCTGATCCCTGTTTGTAAGGAGATCATTGCTGACCTCGATACCCCTGTGTCCGCTTACATGAAGATTGGTCACGGTCCTTACTCTTTTCTGCTGGAAAGTGTTGAAGGAGGGGAGAAATGGGCTCGATATTGCTTCCTGGGCTGTAATCCTTCCACAATCGTTCGTACCCAGGGGCAGAGTGTCACTATTGAGACCAATGGTGAAACTGAAACCCGGAACATTGAAGGCGAATCACCACTTTCGGCTCTCCGCAAAATATTAAAGGAATACGAACCTGTAGTAGATGACCGCCTGCCGAGGTTTTTCGGTGGTGCCGTGGGTTTCATCAGCTATGACATGGTACGTTTTTTCGAAGATCTCCCCGACGACACGGAAGATGATCTAGACCTTCCAGACTCCCTTTTTGTCATTACCGACACTTTGTTGATCTTCGACAATGTTTCCCACACCATTAAAATTGTATCCAATGCTCACACGGATCAGGGTGATCTGGATGAAGTTTATAAAGAAACCATTGAAAAGATCGAAAAACTGGAACAGCTTCTAAGAAAGCCAACTCCCGATTTGAAAATTGCACCAGGTAACCAAGGACCAGCAACTTTTGAGTCAAATTTTGATAAACCGGACTTTTTAAAGGCTGTCCAACGCATCAAGGAATATATTAATGAAGGCGATGCCATTCAGGTTGTCCTTGCGCAACGTTTAAAATTTACCTTGGGTCAGGATCCATTCACGGTGTACCGCGCATTGCGAACGATCAATCCATCTCCGTATATGTATTACTTGAATTTTGGAGACGTGCAGATCGTTGGCTCTTCTCCCGAAGTTTTGGTAAGACTTGAAAATGGGCATGTGGAAGTTCGTCCTATTGCAGGGACGCGGCCACGAGGCAAGGATGAAGCGGAAGACATCAGCCTGGCCGAAGAATTATTGGATGACGACAAGGAAATCGCAGAACACATCATGCTGGTAGATCTTGGACGCAATGATCTCGGTCGTGTTTCTCAGACCCATAGCGTTGAAGTGAATGAGCAGTTCACTATTGAACGGTATTCGCATGTCATGCATATCGTGTCGAATGTTCGAGGTCGGTTGAAAGACGGGCTCGACAGTTTTGATGTGCTTGAAGCCTCATTTCCTGCGGGTACAGTGAGCGGTGCCCCTAAAATCAGGGCAATGGAAATAATTGATGAATTGGAACCGACAAGACGTGGAGTTTACGCAGGATCGGTGGGTTACATAAGCTTCAACGGCAATATGGATACTGCCATTGCCATCCGGACACTGGTTGTAAAGGGCAACACCGCCTACCTTGGCGTTGGTGCGGGAATCGTCGCGGATTCAGTCCCAGAAAAGGAATTTGAAGAAACAATGAACAAGGGTAAAGCCTTGCTTAAAGCCATTGAGCTTGCTGAAAAAGGGCTGCAGCCATGATCCTCATGCTCGATAACTATGATTCCTTCACCTACAATCTGGTTCAATACATGGGTGAATTGGGAGCCGACATGCAGGTGCACCGCAACGACAAAATTACAGTTGAGGAGATTAAGAAATTAAGCCCTTCCAAAATTGTGATTTCTCCAGGGCCCTGCACTCCAGAAAAAGCGGGGATTTCTATCGATGTGGTTAAGCAGTTTTCCGGTAAGATCCCCATACTCGGCGTGTGCCTTGGACATCAATCGGTGGCGTCGGCATTTGGTGGGGAAATCATCAAGGCTTCCCGAATCATGCACGGCAAAACATCAATGATTCACCACGATGATAAAACCGTTTTTAAAGGATTACCACAACCCTTTCAGGCAACGCGTTACCATTCCTTGGTGGTGAAACGTGAGACCCTTCCGGACTGCTTTGAGATTTCTGCCTGGACGGAGCAGGATGAAATTATGGGCATCCGGCACAAGGAATTGCCCGTCGAGGGAGTGCAGTTTCATCCAGAATCTATATTGACCCTTCAAGGCAAGGATCTTTTAAAAAACTTTCTTGTTGGAGCCTGAGGGTTAAATATCATGCGAGCTCTTTTACAGAAAGTAGTCGAAGGCATCAATCTCTCCGAGGATGAAATGATGACCGCTATGACCGGCATCATGGAGGGAACCGTATCCCCAACTCTGGTTGGTGGATTCCTGACAGCCCTCCGCATGAAAGGTGAAACCGTCCCCGAGCTTCTGGGCGCGGCCCGGGTCATGCGTGAAAAATCAGAAAAAATTGCGTGTCCTGATTCACCTTCAATTGATACTTGCGGTACCGGGGGTGATGGGGCTGATACGTTTAATATCTCAACAACGGCGGCATTTGTTGTTGCAGGTGCGGGTGTAAAGGTTGCCAAACATGGAAACCGCGCAGTTTCCAGTAAAGCCGGAAGTGCGGATGTTCTGGCATCTCTTGGAGTGAAACTTGATATTGATCGGGCTCGGGTAGAGCTTTGCCTAAAAGAAACTGGCATCGGTTTTTTGTTCGCGCCGTCTTTTCACCCAGCCATGAAGCACGCCGCGCCGATCCGGAAGGAATTGGGTTTTAGAACCATTTTTAACTTGCTCGGTCCACTCACCAATCCGGCGGGTGTATCAGCTCAGGTGATTGGTGTTTTTGATGATAAATGGAGAGAACCAATCGCACAGGTATTAAAAGGATTAGGGTGTGAACGGGCGATGGTGGTCCATGGGGAAGACGGGTTGGATGAAATATCATTGGCTGCAGATACCCGTGTTTCACAATTAAAGGACGGCGAAGTGACGGAAGGGTTAATTGATCCGACCAGTTTTGGGTTCGAATACTGCTGTGAAGATGATCTTGTCGGGGGAGGTGCGGTGGTAAACGCCAAAATCCTGCGGGAGATTCTTGACGGTTCCGGCGGCCCTCCACGCGACATTACCCTGATGAATGCAGGTGCGGCCATTTATACAAGTGGGGCTGCGAATTCTTTAAGTGACGGGATCGACAAAGCACGACAATCAATCAATTCCGGGGCAGCTAGGCAGAAACTCAAAGATTTGTGTCGATTGACCAATGAGTGATCGCTGATGGGAAATATTCTAGACAAAATTTTTGCGGATAAAAGGGACGAGTTGGAAGAAACCAAATCCAAGCGGTCCTTGTCTGAACTTAAAAACCGGATCGAAAGTCGGTTGGCACCAAAATCCGTTATCCCGGCACTACGGGAAGGTGAAGGTTCACGTATCATCGCGGAGATCAAAAGACGGACTCCGTTCAAGGGAGACCTTGTCGAACATTTTGATGCTGAGGCTATTGCACGTGCCTATGCAGAAAACGGTGCAGCGGCTATATCGATTCTCACGGAGTCGCGTCATTTTGGTGGCGACCTCGACTACCTTGATCGTATCTCGTTTGAAGTCCCGATCCCTGTAATTCGGAAAGATTTTATTTTTTCGGAATATCAGGTTTATGAAGCGAGGGCCTTTGGGGCTGACTTTTTCTTATTGATCGCAACGTCGCTCGATAAAAATCAATTATGCGATTTAAAAGCACTTGGAACTGAGCTTGGAATGCCGGCACTGGTAGAAGCACACGATGAAGCGGATCTTGAAAAGGCTTTTTATGCAGAGTCCGATTTGATTGGTATTAACAACCGTGACCTGACTTCCGGCAAGACGGACTTGAATATTACGAGGCGTTTGCTCAAAATAGTGAAGGCTAATGGAGATCCGACTCTGGTTTGCGAAAGTGGAATCCGAGGGCGTGAAGAAATTGATGAATTCGAGAGGGCAGGGGTGCATTCCTTTTTAATCGGAGAAACGCTGATGCGCGCCGAGTCGATACCGGACAAGTTGTGCGAGTTATTGGGCCATGACAAATCAGGGTAAGACCAGGGTCAAGGTTTGTGGAATGACCCGGGTTGAAGATGCGTTGAAAGCCGCTGAGCTTGGTGCCGATGCTGTCGGTTTCATTTTTTACAAAAAGAGTCCGCGAGCGGTGACGGTTGCCCAGGCAAAAGCAATTATCAAAGAATTGCCGCCTTTTGTTCATCGTGTGGGGGTGTTCGTTAACGAGGGCATCGAGCGTATCAATTCGATGAAAGATAGACTGGGGTTGGATCTGGTGCAGTTGCATGGTGATGAATCACCTGCTTTTAGTAAGAAAGTAAACTCGCGGGTCCTAAAGGCTATCAGGGTAAGCGATTCGACTTCTCTAAAAGAACTGGCTAAATTCAATGTTGAAGGATTCCTTCTGGATACCTTTCATCCTGGGGTCTATGGTGGAACGGGAGAAGTGTTCGACTGGAAACTGGCTAAACAGGCTGGTAAATTTGGCAGAATAATTGTGGCAGGTGGATTGAATCAAGACAATGTCGCCGAAGCTATTAGCAAAGCCCGCCCTTACGGAGTCGATGTCTGTTCGGGAGTTGAAAAGCTTCCGGGGATCAAGGATATTAAAAAATTGCGCGCCTTTTTAAGGGCCGTTCAAAGTGTCAACAAGGAGTGATCGATGGGTACACCCATTTTACCGGATATAAAAGGGCATTTCGGCGAGTTCGGGGGCAAATACGTTATTGAAACGCTCATGCCCGCTTTGAATGAGCTGGAGCGTCTTTATGATGAAGCGATCAAAGATCCGGAATTCACCCGGGAGCTGGAGTATTACCTCAGGCAATATGTGGGGAGGCCTTCTCCGTTGTATTTTGCAAAAAGCCTGACCGAGAAGTTGGGTGGTGCCAAAATTTATCTGAAGCGAGAGGACCTAAATCATACCGGGGCCCATAAAATCAATAACACCATTGGTTCGGCTCTGCTTACCTTACGTATGGGAAAGAAACGGGTGATTGCAGAAACCGGTGCAGGTCAGCATGGCGTGGCAAGTGCGACCGCAGCTGCATTGTTCGGTCTTGAATGCGATGTCTTCATGGGCGAAGAGGACATGAAGCGGCAGGCTCTTAATGTGTTTAGAATGGAGCTGCTCGGGGCGCGGGTAATTCCGGTGACCTCCGGAACGCGCACCTTGAAAGATGCAACCAGTGAGGCGATTCGGAATTGGATCACGACAGTTGAAAGCACCCATTACATTATCGGTTCGGTTGTAGGACCCCATCCTTTCCCCAAAATTGTGCGCGACTTCCAGCGGATCATTGGGGATGAGTCGAGACAGCAGATCCAGGAAGTTGAAGGACGTTTGCCTGATACCTGCGTTGCCTGTGTTGGCGGGGGCAGCAATGCTATGGGGTTATTCTACCCATTCCGCGAAGATGAATCGGTACGGTTGATTGGAGTTGAAGCTGCGGGCCACGGAGTCGATACTGACAAACACGGGGCTTCTCTTAGCAAGGGAGATGTCGGTGTTTTGCACGGCATGAAAAGCTATTTGCTTTACGATGAGGATGGACAGATCAAGGAAGCTCATTCTATATCGGCGGGTCTGGATTATCCCGGCGTCGGTTGCGAGCATAGCCATTTCAAGGAATCAGGCAGGGCGGAGTATGTTTCAATTACAGACAAACAGGCACTGGGTGGTTTGAAACTGCTTTCTCAAACTGAGGGAATCATCCCGGCTTTGGAATCCGCACATGCCATTGCCTATCTTGAAGAACTGGCACCCAAAATGAAATCGGATCAAATTATTGTTGTTTGCCTTTCCGGACGCGGGGACAAAGATGTCCAGCAGGTCGCTGACCTGATGAAAAATGATTAACGAAGAATGGATGTAACGTGAGTCGAATTACAGAAACTTTCAAGAGATTAAAGTCAGAAAACAAAAAGGCTCTGGTGGCTTTCATCACTGCAGGCGACCCGGATATTCCGACGACCGAGGATTTATTCAAAGCGGTCGAAGAGAGTGGAGCCGATATTATCGAACTAGGTGTACCTTTCTCCGATCCTTTGGCGGATGGTCCGGTAATCCAGGCCTCAGCACAGCGTGCCTTGAAATCCGGCACTACGCTAAAAAAAATCATCAAGCTTGTTAGTGAAATCCGTAAAACATCCCAACTGCCTGTTGTGCTGATGACAAGTTACAACCCTGTGTGGGCGTATGGACCCCAGCAATTTGCTAAAGATGCACAGGAAGCGGGAGTGGACGGCATGATAATCCCCGATCTTCCACCTGAAGAGGCAGGGGAATTCGAAGTTGATTGTAAAGGGAATGGTCTTGATTTGATTTATCTACTGGCCCCCACGAGTACACCAGATCGAATTTCCTTGATTGGCGACAAGAGTTCAGGTTTTATCTATTATGTTTCATTGACCGGCACTACCGGTGTGAGGCAAGGTTTGGCTGATGGGGTCGAGGAAAAGGTGAACAGCATTAAAAATGCGACAACGCTCCCGGTTCTCATCGGATTTGGTATTTCCAACCCGGATAATGCCAGACAGGCGGCAGCAATTAGTGATGGTGTGATCGTAGGCAGTGCACTTGTGCGTCTTATTGAAGAGGCATCCGACTCAAAAGAACGATTAAAGCAAGTCCGAGAATTTGTCAGCCAAATGAAACAGGCACTGGCCTGACAAACATCCTTAATGCCAGATAAAATATCGGTAATAATTCCCGCCTTTAATGAAGAGCAGTCTATAGGTCTTGTTCTGGACGCTCTTCCCAAAGAAATCATTCACGAAGTCCTTGTTGTTAACAATGCATCAACTGATGACACTGTAGCAGTAGCCCGCAAACATGGGGCGCGTGTGGTGGACGAGACGCGCCGCGGTTATGGTAGCGCCTGCCTTGCCGGGATGGCTCAGTTGGACGAACCGGATATAGTTGTATTCCTTGATGGAGATTTCAGCGATTTTCCAGAGGAAATCATCCAACTCCTGAAGCCTATTCAGGAACAGGATGTTGATTTTGTGTTGGGCAGCCGGATGATTTTAGATCAATCCCGCCAGGCCCTTCTTCCTCAGGCCCGATATGGGAACTGGCTTGCGGTTTTCCTGATTCGCCTGTTTTTTGGGAAACGCTACACCGATCTTGGGCCTTTCAGGGCGATTCGCTATACATCTTTGAAGAAACTCAAGATGCAGGACACCAACTTCGGGTGGACCGTCGAAATGCAGATCAAGGCTGTCCGTGCAAAGCTTAATATCCTGGAAATCCCGGTCCGGTATCGGGATCGGATAGGAGTTTCCAAAATCACCGGGACGGTCTCCGGAACACTTCGCGCAGGAACAAAAATCATATACACCATATTTAAATATTTGCTAATCTAGATTGGTTGGAAAACTATCTGGAGAAAAGCTGTGGCCGAGACATGGTTCATTAAACGAACTGTTCTATATATAACCTTAATTTCCATTTTTTTGTTTGGCGGAAATGGATTCGTATTTGCCGAGGATGTTACAAAGCTAATTGAAAACCGCTTGAGCGCCGACGGGAAAACCCTTGATCTCAGTGGCGCCCGTATTGGACCAAAAGGGACTCAACTTCTTGCGGAAGACCCAAGACTCGTAAATGTAACAACCTTGCTGCTTCAGGGAAACCGGATCCAATATAAAGGGATGAAAATCCTGGCGCAGTCTCCTCACCTTGCACATTTGAAGCATCTTGATCTTTTTGGGAATTTTTTGGGTGATCGGGGAGTTCAAGCCCTAACCCAATCCCCTTATATCAAAAATCTGGTCACCCTCAAATTGTGGAAGAATGAGGTTGGAGAGGCCGGAATCCGGCTTTTGGCAGAATCGCCCAACTTTTCAAAACTAAAAACACTCCTGCTTAGTGACAACCTCATTACCCCAGATGCCGTCAAGCATCTTACCCAATCCAAAGGATTCCAGAGTCTTGAAATCCTGAGTCTGTTTCGAAATGAACTTGGGGACGAGGGGGCCGCTTTCCTTGCAGAATCGGAGTATTTGCCAAACTTGAATAAATTATTCCTCGGGCAGAATAATATTGGCGACACGGGGGCTGTGGCCATGATCAAATCAGCTCATTATCCAAATCTCCAGATTCTGGATCTAAGCCAGAATACATTGGGAGAGGAAACATTACGCGCTGTATTCAAATACAATCCCGATAAAAAGAGGCAGATTGTGACACGCTAATCCTCTTACTTTTAAAAGGGTCACAGAACCCACTTCCCGCATTTACAATAGTTTAATATGAATAAAACCTGGAAACTGATAAGCGCATTTCTTACTCTTCTTTTTGTTCTGATCAATTCCGTATTGCATGCCAATGAGAGATCCTGGCCCTATCCGGAAATAGGGGATGGAAAAGCAGCGATAAATGTTCCACTCACTTTGGTAGATGGAGTTGCAGTGGACAGAGATGGGAATGTGTACCTTTCCCACCGCTCGCAGAACCGGATTCGAAAAGTTGGTCGGGATGGAATAATCACCACCATCGCGGGCAATGGTACTGCGGGGTTTTCAGGGGATGGTGGACCTGCACTGAAAGCAGCCCTCAACTTCCCTGCCGGGCTCTGTATCGACCCAGACGATAATTTATTCATTGCGGATCGCAACAACCATAGAATTAGGAAGGTCGACAAGCAAGGCATCATCACAACCGTTGCCGGCAATGGAAAACCGGAATTTGAAGGAGATGATGCTAGTGCTATCGAGGCTTCCCTGCACTTTCCTTCAGATATTGCGTGTCGAAACAGTGGGGAGTTGATTTTTTCTGACCGTTCCAACAACCGCATAAGAAAAATTGACAAAAATGGGGTGATCACCACGATTGCAGGGGTGGGACAGCCCGATTTTGGTGGCGATTACGGGTTGGCCAAGGATGCACTTTTGAAATATCCATTCGGGATTGAGCTTGATGACAAGGGCAATCTTTATATTGCAGATCGTGGCAACAATCGGATTCGAAAAATACGCCCGGACAATACAATCATCACAGTAGCTGGCGACGGCAACCATTTTTTTTCGGGTGACTATGGGCCTGCCGCGAGAGCTAGCCTGGCCTATCCCACGGACGTGGTGGCGGATAATGAGGGAAACTTTTATATTGCAGACCGCAACAACAACCGTATTCGCAGGGTCGACTCACTGGGTATTATGACCACTTTGATGGGCGTCGGGGAATATGAATACAACGGGGATAACGAAGTGGCCTCGGAAACATCACTGCATTTACCTTTTGTTCTGGCCATGGCACCCGGTAACCGCCTGATTGTGGTGGATCGCTCACATTTCAGAGTCAGGCAGGTCGATCTAAAGACAGGGGATGTCAAAACGATCGCCGGCAATGGCAAAGGCCTGTTTAAAGGTGATGGTGGTCCCGGTCTTGGGGCAAGTTTACGCTCTCCAACTGGCATTGTAGTAGGAGGCGATGGCAGCGTGATTTTCTCAGATAAACAGAATCACCGTATTCGACGGGTAGATTCTAAAGGATTCATCCATACCATTGCCGGCACGGGTAAACAGGGAAACGAGGGCGATGGGGGACTGGCCAAGGATGCGGCTTTATTTTTACCAGCGGAAATGGCTCGAGATTCAAAAGATAACCTGTATGTGATTTCACCGGTGGGTCGAGGCTCTCTTATAAGGAAAATCAGTCCCGAGGGGAAAATTACAACCTTCGCAGGTATGGGAGGGCATGGCAACAAAGGAGATGGTGGCAAGGCCTACGACGCCGCATTTTCCATGTTGAAAGATATCACCATAGATTCTGCCGGGAATATTTATCTGGTGGATTACTCAAATCGGGATATCCGTAAAATCACCCCCGAAGGTATTATCTCAACGATTGCCCCCAAAGCCATTGGCAATCTCCCGGACCCTGAAGTACACATCAATGGAATCGCAGTCGATAACAACGGGAATGTCTTTTTTTCTGATTCAGGAAGCTGTAAAATCCGCAAGATTTCTCCTGACGGTACTATTTCGACTTTTGCCGGAAATGGAGATTTTGAGGATTACGGTGATGGTGGCCCTGCCGTTGAAGCGGGTATCAGGTCTCCGGGAGGTTTAATGTTTGGTCCGGAAGGGGACCTCTATGTAATTGAGGAAACCTCCAATCGGATTCGCAAAATCAATAAAGAGGGCATTATCACCGCCGTGGCAGGCCGAGGGGCTCCTGGTTATTCAGGTGATGGGCAAAAGGCCAGCGACGCTCTTCTCAAAGCTCCCTACCGGATGGCGTTTGATGATAAGGGGAATATGTATTTTACGGATAGAGACAACAACAGGATTCGTAAAATTGATCGAAACGGGATCATCACATCCATTGCCGGAAATGAAAATATTGGTTGGATGCAGGATGGATTAGAAGTCCGGATCACCGTCCACAATTTCCCATAAGATTTACGATCCCGGGTGAACTACTGAGTCACTTCATTTCTTTGGCGGTCCTTCCCCGATCTTGAAAAAGAAATCAAAACCTCTTATAGATGGAAAAATTATGATGTCGAATAATTCCCTGGAAGAGATTGCCGCTAATGCCAAATCAGCGTCCTTTAAACTGGCTGGAGTCAATTCCGACCTGAAAAATCGTGCTTTATTGGCCATGGCTGGTGCGCTTGAAGCTAACACCCCTGAAATTCTGGCAGCCAACAAAAAGGACCTCGAATTTGCCAAAAGGGAAAACCTGGCAGGGCCACTTGTTGCACGATTAGCCCTCAATAAGGCAAAGGTAGCTGGCATGGCGCAAGGAATTCGCTCTGTGGCTTCCTTACCTGACCCTGTGGGGGAGTGTCAAATGGCCATGGAGCTTGATGAAGGTCTCATCCTGACGCGAGTGAGTTGTCCCCTGGGTGTTATAGGGGCTATTTTTGAATCTCGCCCTGATGCGGTTCCACAGATTTCATCTCTTTGCCTAAAATCCGGAAATGCGGTGATCCTGAAGGGTGGGACTGAAGCCCAACACTCAAACCGGATAATCGTTGAACAATTGCGTAAGGCGGTGAGCTCCGTTGAAGGAGTCCCGGTTGATGCCGTTCAACTGATTGAAACACGTGAAGAAGTAGCCGAAATGTTGAAGCAGGATCAGTATATTGACCTTATCGTGCCTCGAGGCAGTAATGCTTTTGTAAGGTATGTTCAGGATAATACCCGTATTCCCGTACTGGGACATTCTGAAGGCATATGTCACGTGTATTTAGACAAGAAGGCCGATCAGGTAAAAGCTCTGGCTATCGCCCTTGATTCCAAATTACAGTATCCGGCAGCTTGCAACGCGATGGAGACCTTACTGATACATTCCGAAGTGGCCTCCCAACTGTTGCCAGGCCTTGCAAGTACCTTCAGGGAAAAGGGAGTGGATCTGGTGGGATGTGTCCGAAGTTGCGCTCTGATTCCCGGCCTTAATCGGGCGGAAGATTCTGAATGGGATATGGAGTATAACGACCTCAAACTTGCGATCAAACTGGTCGATTCTCTTGAAGATGCTATTAAACATATCAATCAACACGGTTCAGGCCACACAGACACAATCGTGACGGAAGATCTGCAAGCCGCAGAACGTTTTATGAATGAAGTGGATTCATCCAGTGTGATGTGGAATGCATCAACCAGGTTTGCCGATGGCTTTCGTTTTGGCCTGGGAGCCGAAATTGGGATCAGTACCAACAAGACTCATGCTCGTGGTCCTGTA